>NC_014209.1:1925000-2225000 GCF_000092965.1 Thermoanaerobacter mathranii subsp. mathranii str. A3 | reverse complement strand
GGACCTTCCTAAACTGCTCAAGTCTATGATGAAGAGGGAATTTCCACGGAGTCGCAAAGTACGAATCTATCGACTATCCGGTCCGGAGGCAATAGGACTGCCACGCAAAAAGCTGTGATAATGGACCGAAAAAGAATATGAGGGATGCTCTAGAGCTGGGCTTTAAGAACACTTTGTCAAAGGTGCTTAATTAGGATAACCTTATCGACCAGGAATTATCATGGTAAGTTGACTTTAACAACTAAAAAATGAGTAGAACAGAGCTAGAAAAGAGGAGATGAACAAAGACGATTAGGAGATTTGGAGTGAGGACCAGCCAGTGTGACTGGCTATTTAAGATGTAAGTTGTGTAAAGGTATTCACGAATTGGTTTAAGTGTTCTGATCTAAGAAATAAGAGCAGGAATCAGAAAATGCCAACCTTAAGTCTTGAGAAAGAACCTTTTTATTTTTATGGTTTACTATTTATTAAATAGAATTAGACAAAATCGTTAATATTTTTTAAAAGTTAAGAAGGAAAAATAGAGATTAATGTAGAATTAGATACATGTATAACCAATAAATCCATATCTTCGCTATTTATGGGGTGTAATTATGAGAATTACCATGGAATTTATGGGAGAAAAGAATTTAGTATTGCCAATTCATTATAATTATATAGTTCAAGGCTTTTTGTATGACCTCATGGGAGACAGCAATTTCGCAGTTTTTTTACACGATAAAGGATTTCAATATGAAAAGAGGAAATTCAAATTATTTACTTTTTCAAGGATTGAAGGAGAGTTTAAGATTTTAGTAGACTCTAAAGGGCAGAAAAAGATAAGCATAACGCCACCTTTTAAATTTACAGTGGCTTCTCCTTTGGATGAATTTATATTTGATATTTCTAAGAATGTGTTAAAAAAGGAATATTGCCATTTTAATGGGCAAAAATTTATTTTAAATTCACTCAATATCGACAATCCTCCTGTTTTTAAAAATAAAGCAAGGATAAAATTTATCTCTCCAGTTGTGACGTATAGTACTTTAAAGGAGGGAGATATAAAGTATACTTATTATTACTCACCATGGGATGAAAAATTTTCTCCCCTTTTACTTAATAATCTGCTTAAAAAATATGAATTAGTCTATAATGTAAAAGCGAAAGATCCATATTTTAAGCTTTATCCTCTATCCAAACAAGAAGACAGAAGATATTCAAAAATGATCAAATATAAAAATGTTTATGTAAAAGGATGGATGGGTATATATGATGTGGAAACAACACCTGAACTTCTGGAGCTTGCCTATTACACGGGACTAGGAGCTAAAAATTCCCAAGGGTTCGGGTGTTTTGAGATAATTAAATAGCGAAAGGAGGGAGAGGGAATGATTACAGCAATAAAAGAGTTGGGGGAAATGGTGTTAAAATCTCAAAACAAGACTTTGCTAGACGTATTTATAGAAAATCCAAATCAAGAGGGTAGATATTCCAAAATAGCAACTATAGATTTTACTATAAAAGAAGATGACATTGAATATGAAAAGGTGAGACTTGAAGAATATGACGATTCAAAAATAAATAGATACCTTTTTACTGACACAAGTGGGAATGCACCTGGATATACCCCTGCTGCAAAAATAACAGAGGTGACTAAAACATTTAACGGTAAAATAAAAAGCTGGTTTAAAGTATTGGATGACAGAACAATCAAAATCGACCAAAAAAATAAAATTTTTCTTCAAAACATACGAAACATATTGGAAGAAAAAAGTGATGAAATTATTGCTGAAGTGGAAAAGATTCGGAAAGATATTCCTAAAAGAGAAGGACTATCTCTCATACTTAAATTTAATGTAGACGGAGACTCCAAATACATTGGAGATTTGGACATTTTTAAGAGTATCTTATTACAGCTACACAACAAAAAGTACCAAAAGATTCATTCAAAAGATAAGGTTTGCTCAATTTGTGGACAAAAAAAGAAGATGATTTTTGGCACGGTAGATACTTATAAATTCTACACAATAGACAAACCGGGATATATTGCCGGTGGATTTAACGAAAAAGAATCATGGAGGAATTATCCTGTATGTAAAGAATGCATGTTGGCTTTAGAAGAGGGGAAAAGATACCTTGAAAATGAACTTACTTTTAAGTTTTATGGTTTGGAATATCAATTAATACCTAACTTTATTATAGGAAACGAATTTGCTAAAAAAGAGGTGCGAGAGATATTTGAAAATGCGAGTAAACTTATATCTCTTAAAAAAGAAACAAAGAAGAGATTTATTGGAGACGAAGATGAAATATTGGACTATCTTGCTAAAGCAGAAGATACAATGACTGTAAACTTTTTGTTTTTGAAAAAAGCAAATTCCGCAGAAAGGATCTTGCTTTTAATAGAAGATGTTTTCCCTTCCCACTTAAGAGAAATTTTTAATGCAAAAGATAAAGTAGATGAGACGTTTAATGAAAACTTTACTTTCAAAAATATAAGAAGTTTTATGTCCAAATCTGATTCAAATAAAAAAGATAATGACCTGGATACTTATTTTTTGGATATAACAGATGGGATTTTCACGGGTAGACCGGTTGATTTGGGCTTTTTGTACGGCCTTATTATGAAAAAAGTTCGAGAGGAATTTGTAAATGACCGCAATTATAAAAATGCAATAAAAGATGGCTTAATGACAGTAGCTTTTCTTGAAAAATTAAAGCTTATAAAAATGGAGGTTGTGCCAATGGAAGAAAGGATATTTGACAGCTTTTTTGCTAAATATGGTCCCAGTTTTGAGACCCCTCTTAAAAAAGGACTTGTACTTTTAGGAGCTCTTACTGAGCTTTTATTGAGGAAACAGTACTCAGATAGAGAAGCGAAACCTTTCATGAAAAATTTAAAGGGGTTGAAAATGGATGAAAAAGACATAAAAGGCCTTCTTCCTAAAGTGCAAAATAAACTTGAAGAGTATGATTCTTTTGACAAAGGGAAAAGGCTTTTAGCAAAAGAAGTCTCTAATTATCTTCTTTTAGCGGGAGATAATTGGAATATGTCTGTTGATGAAATAAATTTCTATTTTGTTTGCGGCATTAATTTAGCGGATGAATTAACAAATATCATTTATAAAAAAGAAGAGGAGGAGAAAACAAATGGGAAACATTGTTAAAAATCGAGCAGAAATTCTATTTCTCTATGATGTTAATTTTGCAAATCCTAATGGCGATCCTGTAGACGAAAATAAACCGCGTATAGACGAAGAGACAGGCATAAATATTGTGACAGATGTGAGGCTTAAAAGGACAATAAGGGATTATCTTGCTTATTACAAAGGGAAGGAGGTATTTATACTCGAAACAAGGGAAGAGGAGGGGGGAAAACTCCGGACGAAAGAGGAGAGAATGAGAGATTTTGGCACAAATAAAGACATAATAGAGAAATGCATTGATGTGAGATTATTTGGAGCAACAACTGCGGTAAAAGATAAAGTAATGACCCTCACTGGCCCAGTTCAATTTAAATATGGCAAGTCTCTTCACAAGGTAGATTTAATGTATATAAAAGGTACAACAGTTATACCTTCTGGAGAGGGTAGGGGGCAAGGAACATTTACGGAAAAATACATATTACCCTACTCATTAATTGCTTTTTATGGGGTTGTTAATGAAAATGCTGCAATAACGCAAAATATACCTTTAACGGATGAAGATGTGGATTTAATGTTAGAAGGCATGTGGAATGGAACTAAAAATTTAATGTCAGGCTCAAAAATGGGACACGAACCAAGGTTATTGGTTGAAGTAATATATCAAGAAAATAATTATCAAATAGGGGAGCTTGAAAAACGCATAAAATTTGTGCATGATATGGAGGATGAAAAAATAAGAGATATACAAGATGGTAAACTTGATATAACAGAACTTGTGACAGTTCTCAAAGAAAACAAAGATAAAATAAAATTAATAAAGTATGTCTACGATGATAGAGTTATTTTTACATGTAATGGAGAAGTATGTACATTAGAGAAAGCATTGGAAGGATTAAACATTCAAAAACTCCAGTATTGAGGGGATATAAATATGAAAACTTTGGTCTTTGATATATTCGGGGACTATGGGCATTTCAGAAAATATTACACCACATCTTCACCGCTTACTTTTTCCTTTCCACCGCCTTCAACTGTCAAGGGCATGTTGGGGGCAATAGCGGGGATTGATAAAAAAGAATATCTAAAAGTTTTTTCAAGCTCAAACTGTAATATTGCCGTAAGAATATTAAACCCTGTCAAAAAAATTAGGATGGGATTGAATTTGATAAACACGAAAGGTAATTTCTGGATACCTTATAAAATGAAAAATCACGAGGCAAGAACGCAAGTTAGGGCGGAATTTGTGAAAGATGCGGCTTATAGGATTTATTTTGCGCATAAAGATAATGACTTGTTTGAGGATGTGATAGATAAAATAAAAAATCACAAAAATGTTTATACTTTGTCTCTGGGATTAAGTGAAATGTTAGCAGATTATAAGTTTGTAGGAATATATGATTCACACGAAGTGAAGTATGTAGAAGTAGATATTTTATCAGTACTGCCGTTTGAATTTATTGTGGAGGACAAAATTTATTTTGAAAAGGGTAAAAAATATTTTAAAGAAAAGATACCCATGGATATGAATGAAGATAGGGTTGTTTTAAGCTACCAAGATGTGTTATATGAAGCAAATGGGCAGAGCATAAAATGCCATGTAATGAAATGTTGGGAGGTTAATGGCGAACATGTCATCTTTTTCTGAATTATACTCCCATCCTGACAAATTTTTAGAAGATCATCTTATCAATACTTCTAAGATAATTAGAAATTACGTTTATGAAAAAAATGTGGAAATAATAGATAAAGATACTTTTTTAAAAACAGTTACTATAATTTCTTTATGCCATGACTTTGGAAAAGCGACAAATTATTTTCAGAAATATTTGTTTACTGAAAACGAGATAGAGAGAAATAAATTAAAAACAATGGAAGAAACGCATCATTCTTTATTGTCTGCAGTTGTAGCTTTTTATTTGATTAAAAATGAGATAAATACTCAAGACAGGAAGGGAATATTACTCCCTTTTATAGCTTTTTTAATTGTTAAAAATCACCATGGAGATTTAAAAGATATTTTTAATGAAGTTATATTAGATGAGAAAGAGTTAAAAATACTTAAAAGGCAGCTTAACAGTATAGATGATGAAAAATTACAAATATTAAACAAAAACCTTAAAAATGCGGGCTTAAATAAAGATTTAACCAAATCATTAATAAACGAGTATATTGATAATATTAATTCTGAATTGCGAAAGGTTAAAAGAGAATTAAGAAAGCTTAAAGAAGAACAAGATATTTCCATTTATTTATTATTAAACTTTTTGTTTTCTTTGCTTATTGATGCCGATAAAACAGAAGTGGTCGTTGGAATCGACAATATAAAACGACCAGAAATAAAATTTGAGGACCAGTTTGTAAAAGCGTATAAAGCTTCTTTTTGTGGTGAAGAAAATAAAATTAATTTATTAAGGGAAGAAGCTTATAAAGAAGCAGTAGAGAGAGAAATAAATATTGGACAGAGGATAATGTCTATTAATCTTCCTACGGGCCTTGGTAAAACATTGACTACAATTGCTTTTTCAATGAAATTATGGGATATATTATACAAACACACTGGTGTAAAATATAGAATTATTTATTCTTTGCCATTTTTAAGTATTCTAGACCAAAATTCTAGTGTAATTGAAGAGTTGTTAAAATATAATGGGATTTATCCGAGTACAGAAATAATATTGAAACATCACCATTTGTCGGATGTAAAGTATACTAAAAGTAATAGTGAATTTGAAGATGAACAAGCTAAAATATTGATAGAAGGTTGGAATTCAGAAATAATAATAACTACTTTTGTTCAATTTTTTCATACTTTAGTATCTGAAAAAAATAGGACTTTAAGGAAGTTCCACAGGTTATCAAATTCTATAATTATACTAGATGAAGTTCAATCAATACCATTTAAATATTGGCTGTTAATAAAAGAACTTTTAAAAGCTGTTGCAGAAGAATTGAATTCCTATATAATTTTTGTAACTGCTACTCAACCTTTAATATTCAAAGAAGAAGAAATTTACCCGTTAGTGGACAAAAATAAATATTTTGCTCAGATGGAGAGGGTAGAGATTATTCCAAAATTGGATTGTGATATTACTTTAGAAAAACTAAGTGAGATGTTCGATTTAAGCGATGGTAGAAGCTATCTTTTTATATTAAATACTATAAAATCTGCTCAGCAATTTTACAGTATATTAAAAACTAAAGTACTTAATGATGAAATAATTTACATATCAACTCATATAACCCCTTTGGAAAGAATGGAAAGAATAGAAAAAATAAAAAAAGGAAAAATAAAGTTTGCAGTAACAACTCAATTAGTAGAAGCAGGAGTAGACATTGATTTTGATGTTGTTGTAAGAGATATAGCGCCGCTTGATTCCATTAACCAATCAGCAGGAAGGTGCAATAGAAACTGGAATGGAAAAGGAAAGGTTTATATTGTATCGCTGATAGATGAAAAAGGTCAAAGATATTCAAGATATATCTATGATAGAATATTGCTTGATATAACAAGGGAAATACTGAGTAAATATGACATTGTAAGAGAGCAGGAACTTTTAAAAATTATAGAAAAATATTATCACGAAGTATCAGAAAGAATGTCCTCAAGTGAAGCAAAAAAACTTTTAGATGCAATATACGCATTAAAATATGATAGCGACGATGGGGATATGTGTATTTCCAAATTTAAACTAATTGAAGATGACTATTATAAAGTAGATGCGTTTATCGAATTGAATGAAGAGGCCAAAGAATTGTGGCAAAAATATGTGGGACTTAAAGACATAAAAAATCTATTTGAAAGGAGAAATATTTTTAATCGCTTTAAAGCTGATTTCTATAAATATGTAATATCAATACCCGCAACAGCTGAAAACATGCCTCCTGATATATGGGGTTTCAAGTATGTAAATTATGACAGTTTAAATGAATATTATGACAAAGAAACAGGTTTTATTGCAAAAGGAGTTATAGGTATATGGTAATAAAAAATGTCGTCGATCCTTAGTAGCGCAAAAATGCCTGGGGATCGACGACATTTTTTATTTTTTGGTTTTCAGATTGTAGTTGATTTTATCGAACAATATGATATAATAAAGTCAAGATACTTGACAATAAATTAAAAAGTTATAAAACTTACATGCACTATTTATGCACGTTATAATGGGTTTTTAGCCTACCTATAAGGAATTGAAACCCTAATGTAACTTAATTCCAAACTTATAAAACCCTGTTTTTAGCCTACCTATAAGGAATTGAAACAGCTCACTGTTGATCTCTTTACGCCGTGCCATGATTGTTTTTAGCCTACCTATAAGGAATTGAAACTTATTATCTCCTTTCTCTACTTCTTTTTTCTTTATGCCTGTTTTTAGCCTACCTATAAGGAATTGAAACAAAGTTAGTTTAGAAGGCTCTACAAATAAATTGCCTTCGTTTTTAGCCTACCTATAAGGAATTGAAACACATTTTTTCCTCTTCAGGATTAGAAATGAAAGCCAGCGTTTTTAGCCTACCTATAAGGAATTGAAACAAGTATGCGTATGGGATTGTGTATTGCTGTAACTCCGTTTTTAGCCTACCTATAAGGAATTGAAACAGTTCTTGTCTGACAACAAAATAGTCATTTGTTTCTAGTTTTTAGCCTACCTATAAGGAATTGAAACTACAAATCCTTTTTTGGATCAGTCTATACAAGTATCTGCGTTTTTAGCCTACCTATAAGGAATTGAAACTTGGATCTTTCAAATCAGACAGGAATAAGCGTAAACGTTTTTAGCCTACCTATAAGGAATTGAAACCAATATTCCCCACTTGAATGGTGATAACACGGTGTAAAGTTTTTAGCCTACCTATAAGGAATTGAAACGAGTTGACATCAGTGACGACCCCGACACCAGTTGGGGTTTTTAGCCTACCTATAAGGAATTGAAACAATATAAGACATTCATTCTACTAGCCTTAGAAACAGTTTTTAGCCTACCTATAAGGAATTGAAACTTTGAAAGAAAGGTGGTGAGAAAGTGAAGCAGAAGCGAGTTTTTAGCCTACCTATAAGGAATTGAAACGGTTTTGATTTATGATTGTTTCGCTTGCCATTCTCGGTTTTTAGCCTACCTATAAGGAATTGAAACAGCACTTGCTGTCCGAAGTTATTGAGGATGAACCTTTGTTTTTAGCCTACCTATAAGGAATTGAAACCAAAGAAAAGTTTACTCGCACCCTTATCCCGCATCCAGTTTTTAGCTTACCTATAAGGAATTGAAACTGCCTCAGCCTGTTGTAGATGTAGAACAGGATACATCAGGTTTTTAGCTTACCTATAAGGAATTGAAACTTTTTAAAGATTTTTATCTTTTTCGTTTGCAAAATGGTTTTTAGCTTACCTATAAGGAATTGAAACTTAGCTTTTAAACATGCCGTACGATGGCAACTCATTGTTTTTAGCTTACCTATAAGGAATTGAAACCAGCGCTTGAAAGTGATAGAGACGAGGACATAGAAACGTTTTTAGCTTACCTATAAGGAATTGAAACTTGAACCGCTCTCTAGAGAAAGGTCCAATCCATTCCTCGTTTTTAGCCTACCTATAAGGAATTGAAACTTGTAACCAAAGTCCAAGCCATAGTAGATAGTATTGGTTTTTAGCCTACCTATAAGGAATTGAAACTGTAAAAGCAGCTGCTTTACATACTATTTAAAAAAACGTTTTTAGCCTACCTATCCTGAAAATAGTGTCTCTCAAAAAGGCAACAAAAAACTAAACCCATACCGATGTAAAAATATGGGATAAATATAGAACTAAATGGATATAGCTACATAAATAAAATATAAAAAAGTTAAGACGCTGCAGATTCGACCGTGACCTTAAGACCTAAAGACTCTAGCTTTTTTACAGATTGACGAATAATCATATTACGCTTTTTCTCTTCATAATAAGTAGGACCTAATTCAATATAAGGTTGCTTTCGTTTGAGAATATGATAAACTATAATTAAAATGCTATGTGCCACTGCAACTGCTGCACGGTTTGCTCCTCTTCGAGCAGCGATGCGGTGGTACTGACTTGAGAGATAAGTATCTTTTGCTCTTGAGGCAACTAAGAACACAAATGGGCAGCAGAGGGGAACTATTCCATATTCGTGCCGATTTCGGCTATGTGGGAATAAACTAAATCCATGAAAGAACCAACTCCTTTTTTAAAATTTGAACGATAGCGACTGTAAAATTGAAGAGCTGGTGCAACAACCATAAGGGGTTATTCTATCCTGCGTGCTTCCCGTAAAGGGGATGGTATTTTCATCCTTTGATGGTGCCATAGTTACGGCATAGAGGGCTATATATGCCTGATGAGTAAGAATCTGTCTGACAGTAGCATTTGACCAGTTCTTGACGTATTCACCTTTTTGGCCTCTCTTTCCTCTGACTCCGACACGAACTCCACGGACAGCGGAAGGAGGAAGGATACCCATCTTCGTTAACTTATCAGCGATAGCTTCTATTCCCAGTGGCTTTCATGTTTCGTCACCGTAGACGTACCAATGATAAATCAGCCTGACAATTCTTGCCTCTTCCTCATTAATCTCGAACTCTCCGGTCACTGGTTTTTTTCTGTAACCGTATAAGATATGACCGCTCGGAAACTGTCCCAGCCGTGTCTTTTGGTACTTTCCCATCTTCATCTTTTCGGTAATCATTTCTCTCTCCAGTTGCGCGAACACTGCGATGATTTGCATGACCGCTTTACCGATAGGTGTGGTAGTATCAAACTGTTCCTGTATGCTGGTAAAACCTATCCCGTTCTTCTCAAAAGCATCATCGAGGAGGTAAAAGGTATCTTTTAAGTTACGGCTCAATCTGTCAAAAGTTTCCAGACAACTACCACATCGAACTTTCCAAAGTGAATGTCTTCGAGTAATTGCTGTAAATCAGGTCTCTCCATAGAAGCACCGCTGTAGCCGTCATTCCGGTAAATCCTTACAAGTTCACACCCCTGAAGTTCACAATATTTCTTGATTGCTTGTGCCTGAGCTTCAAGAGAGTAGCCGTGCTGAGTCTGTTCTTCTGTACTTACCCTAATGTACCCTACTGCCTTAGTCACAGTGGGACACCCTCTTCCACTGGTTGCTCTTTAGCCTTCTGCTGGAGCATGTGGAAAATAGCTAGTCCAGCGCAGTAGAGAGCAACGTCTTCTTGTCTGATGAACCAGCGGTCAATTCCGTCAACACCTCGTTTCTTGATACAGTTTCTTATCTCGAAGGAGATTAACAACCGCAATAGGCGATATTCCGAGAATTTCAGCTGCTTCATTGGTAGTAAGTAGCTCGTTCACCAGATTTCACCTCCTATGTTATTATTATAGGATGTATGTTAGGAACTTAAAAGAGGGCTTCCAAAATTGTCTACAATATTCTACAGCCAATTTTGGTAAAGAAATCCCATATCTATTACCATCATATTCACGGGATGGACAAGTTATTCACCCTTTCATCAAACCGAAAGATTTTTTGACGAAAGGTGTCTGAAAAAGACGATGAGTTCCTTGCCAGTATATGGAACTATTTTAACCCACCATTCGTCTTATTAAATAGACAGGTTGAGGGAGGTGAGGGTTCCGCGCTCTTTGACGAAAACTAAATACTTTGGCGTTAAAGGCAAACCCATTGAAAAATGGGGACGTAAAGCTACAGGGTCTAAGGTGCCCACAGGCACTATGACAGCCTGGCTGCCGCTGCTCTAGAAGTCTAAGACCTGCCCTCTGCCAAGGTGTGGTAGGTCTTTTTGTCTCTGTGGAGGTGACAAAACTTGCAAAGAAAACCGAAACTCCGAGAACTGATTGCTCTAGCGAAGAGTGGTAATGAAGAAGCTATGACCCAGGTTGTTAAACGCTTCATTCCAATCGTCAAGAAATACAGCCGTCAGCTAGGATACGAGGAGGCCTGCTTCGATTTGATGACTTGGATAATAGAAGCCGTTTACCGCTACCAGCCCAATACCACGTGGGGTAGGGATGAGCTAAACCGGTACTTCTCCCGTAAAAGCGACTATCAGAAATAACTCAAGAATTTTTTTTGGTAGGGGGGTATTAAAACGCCCCCCTATTTTCTCTTTATGTAGTAGAGGGCAGGTTAGACAAGCTGGAAGGAGGTGGACAATGATGGCTCCCTACACCTGACATCTACGACGACGTTGAAGAAGCCCGGATTATGGCCTGGTTTTTAACCGGCCTACGCCACGAAGCTATCAGGCTAGCGAAGAAGCATAAGCGGCTACGGGAGCACGAACTACTAATCCTTAACAACCTACTCAGTCAAGAAGCCGAAGATGAGATGACAGAGATGCTCGATACCGTAGCCGGCACAGATGACATTTTGGCCGAAGTAGAGGACTCTGTATTCCTTCAGGAAGCCCTCACGGTGCTGACGCCACAGCAGCAAAAAGTCATTACGGCAACGGTCCTGGAGGGACGTACAGAGCGGGAGGTAGCTGAACAGTTGGGAATATCACAACCGGTCGTACACCGATTGAAAGAGCGAGCGTTGAACAGGTTAAGGAAACATTTTGTCCTGGACGAGCCCACCGCCAAGTAGAGCCTCATCCAGGACGGACAACCCCATACCCGAAGGCAGGGAGTTGTTAGACTATTTTATCTCCTCCTTGTCTCGGTGTAAAGAAAAATTATTTGAGGAGGAGACATGTGATGGCAAATCAAGCAACGTGGTATGTAGATACAAATGGAGATGGCGTTGTCCTTGTGAACAACTATGGGGTAATTAGGTTCAAGGTCTCCGCTGGAGGTTTAACCCTGGACAGAGAGCGGAGATAACTGCTGACCGTCTCAATACAATTTTCGCAGATGCCAAGAGAGATCTTGATTTTATTACTCCAGCATGGATAGGTAGCGACTACGTGGTTGCATCTGCGCATGTTCGTCGAGGAGACGGCCAAGTTACCTTCAAAAGTTACCCAAATACAATATACGAAGACCTTTATGATACAAATCTAAACTCTATTTGTACTGTTACCGCCGCAGACGCGACCGCATATGGTATGACACCTGCAGCATTAGCGTTGAGTTGGGCGAGAAATATAAGAGGTGCACTTCAGAGTAGCGACTTGAACTGTCTAGGAGAGCCAGTTAAGTCTTCCAGGCAACTCGTTGTTCCCTCACAAAGTTACTCTGGAAATAAGAATGTAACTGCTACGTATTATGGTGCAGGAGAACAGCTCTTAAACCCTTATACAAGTAATGGTGAAATATTCCATACGTGCGATCTTACTATTGCATCCGGACTTTCCGATTTACCGCGTAACTGTTGGGTTAAGGTAACATATAGTGGGAAAAGCGTTATAGCAAGAGTAAATGATACAGCCCCTGCTAACACAATCGATTTGACATATGGCGGTGTTGCAAAAGCTTTGGGATTTCCTGGTAGTGGGACGGTTAACATTTCAGCGCCTTAGTTAATAACTAAATAGTCTTATGCGCAGGGAGACACATAAGTCTCCCTGCGCGCTTTGGCAAAACTTACGGCCACATTTTTACAACCCTTGTTAGTTCTTTACCTTTAGTATCTGTAAAAAAGAAGGTAGACATTTTCTCGCCATATCCGCTGTCTTCTTGTGGAAGGTCAGTAACCGCTGGTTCAACTGCAACGAAATCATAACCGGCGTCTTGAGGTTGGACATAGACTATTACGTTTTGTCCTTTTACTGTAATTCCAATGATAGAGCTATACACAGTAAGAATACCTAGGCTACCTTCAGGAGCAGCAATATTTGACGATACACGTTCCAGTTTATCTATACCTAGAGTGTCAAAGATCTTACTCCCTTCGCTGTTACCAGTTATAACATAGAAATTTTGGTTATATAGATCACGCAATTCCGGAAGTTCCTGGTATGGTGGCTTTGTTGTCTTTCGCCAGTCCTTTGAGAAAGCAATCCTGGTAAAAAGAATAGGCCTTTCTACGACTGAAGTTAACTTAATAACCCTATTATTGCTCCACTGGACATCAGCACCCAGCGCTTCAGCAACCCACCTAATGGGGACCATTGTCCTGCCGTTAATCAGTTGCGGTGGAACATCTGGCTTAATTTCCTGGCCGTTAACAAATAGCTTAATAGGGTTATCAGCGAAAGCTATAGTGGTAAAGATACCGACTAATAAAACAGCACCTACAATAATTATCCATTTCTTCTTCACTAGTAAGACCTCCCTAAAAATTGTTTCTCCATAAAATATAGACGCACAACCCTGCTATTTTGTTCCGCTTCCCGCAAAATCTTTGACACCCTTACCGAGGTCACCTCCTCGGTATTACGTTAGCCCTTAACGCGTCCCACATTTCACCGGTCACCAGACCTAACCGCAGCTGAAGCACTTGAAAACTTTGACTCGCTGTATTATGATTTGTGGGAGGGAGATGTAATTCAATATGGTGACCCCTATAACAATAATTACCCTTATCATACTCAAGTAGTACATGACTGGGGTTACAATGCAAATATAGGTAGAGTTGATTTATTTATGGCACAACATACAAGGGATGAAAAGAACATCTCCCTATACCAATACTTAAGTTCCTTTAGGGACCCTGACAAAAGATACATCTACATTTATGAAATAAAAGACAGTTATTAAATAAACGTGTTAACTCCACAATAAAAGATGGTGGGTTAATGACCCACCATCTTCTAATTTCCATAGGACACTATAAACCACCTAGACTCCCTTTCCTTAGCAAGGACAAAGTACCATTCAATTTCCCCCCGCTCTGCTATTTCAGCTAGCTGCGTATTGGACAAATCATATCCTGAATTGAGCGTTAAGCGATGCTTAACCTTAAAATATTCTACCTCGGTAAACTCCTTTTCACTATCTCTTAGCCAATCCGGGGGATTAAGTAACTTGGTTATCTGTAGGACTTCCCATTGCTTAATTTCTGGATAATCGCTATTAGTCTTAGCATATTCATGATAGAGCGTAGCGTTAACGACTTCTTTGCAGTGATTACTATGCCCCCAAAAGAAGGCCTGAATAACTTCTTCTGGCGATGCAGATTTTAAACTTTCCAAAATGGTTTCCGCATTTTGTAGACCATCCTTCGATGTTGGCTGCTCTTCAGCTTTGCTTTCCTCAACGTTGCTATTGAACGGTTCTTGGCTACATCCGAATAAAATTAATGAAAGTGTGGCGGCAATTAGAAATAATAAAATGCTCAATTTAACCCTTTTCCTCACTGGCAAAACCTCCCTCAAGAATTTTTTCTCCAAAAAGTATAGACGCCCAAACCGACTATTTTGTTCCGCTGCTCGCAGAAAAATCTACAACAACTCTGCCAAAGTCACCTCCGTGGTATTACGGTAGACCTCAATGTGTCCCACATTTCACCGGTCACCAGACCTAACCGCCAGATGGCGATACCGTCAAGGCCGTATCGCTTGGCGATGCCCACTTTGATTAGAATGCTCTCCGGTGTTTCCGAGGAAGCAGAAATTCCAAGCACTAGCTTTTCCGGCGGAACAGAAGCCCTAGCTATCTCCATCGCTTGAGTGACAAGGCTTACCGGCTCTGGCTTAGAACCATAGTCGTAGGCCATGATGATAATCCGGTCAGCCAATTCTCCGTCTGGCCTCTGCCAGCCAGTCCTGCTCTTCGTCAAAAGGTTGCCCTCTTTGTCCAGACTATACCGGCCTAACGCCAGTTCGCCTACCACATCGGTATTTCCTCTGTCCGTTTCCGGGTAAGGTTTCCCAAAGATGTTAGTCCAACTGCTGGTCTTGCTGTCGCCCAAGGCGTAGAACCCAATTACCGTCATCTCTTTGGGTGGGGAGGTAATTCTCACCCCGTTAATCGAGTTGTCCCAATTCACCTGGCAGTCAAAGGCTTCGCTGGACCGGAGCGGTATTAGTGTTCTCACACCCAGAATTTGCGGGGGAACGTCCAACAAGATAGGAGAGTCATTGCGGTGAGCGGTCTTGTTGCCAATCTGGAGCCGGATAGAAGTTTTCCCGTCCGTAGCACTTATCGTTTGAGTAGTACCGTCCCAGTCGACCTTCACGTTTAACGCCTCAGCTATGGCTCGGAAGGGAACCAATGTCCGACCGTTCTGTATGATTGGTAGTACATCAAAGACAACCGGCAGCCCGTCAATCAGGACGGGAATTTTCTGCTGTTCTTGAGCGAAGGCCGGCAGCACCAACGTACCGGCCATCATAACTACAGAAATGATCGTGATAAAGAGTAACCGCTTCATTTTTAGCCTCCTGCAAAGGTAGTGTCGAATATCATCTCATTAACAAGAACCATGTAATTTCTTCGCCAATAAAACTGGCACTCCTTGCCTCTCTCACAGAATTTCTTGACGAATAATCATATTACGCTTTTTCTCTTCATAATAAGTAGGACCTAATTCAATATATGGTTGCTTTCGCTTGAGAATATGATAAACTATAATTAAAATGCTATGTGCCACTGCAACTGCTGCACGTTTTGCTCCTCTTCGAGCAGCGATGCGGTGGTACTGACTTGAAAGATAGGTATCTTTTGCTCTTGAGGCAGCTAAGAACACAAATGGGCAGCAGAAGGGAACTGTTCCATATTCGTGCCGATTTCGGCTATGTGGGAATAAACTAAATCCATGAAAGAACCAACTCTGATGGTGCCGCAGTTACGGCATAGAGGTCTATAAGGAATTGAGATTCTATCTGTGTTATTGATTAGTCTATACCTATTGGTCTTTAGCTTACTTAATAAGGATTGAAACTAAAAATAAAAGGTAAAAATGTTTGAATATATTTTTAAGTCAACAATTGAATTTTTTGACTATTCATATTACTAAACAAAGTGGCTGAATAATTAAAAAGGAGTGGCTTATTTATGTTGAAGCGTATATTACTTATAAGTCCAATCCAAAGCTTTCTTACAAACAAGCCTTAAGCTTTAGCTGCTTTCTATTAAAAATCTTTTACAAGGCCTAGTGAAGTTTTGCGATGAATAGTTTAAAAAAATTTTGGATGTTTTTGATAAAGGTGATACCATGGAATTTGAAGTTACAGGGGCATTAATGCAAAGTTATACCATTTGTAAAAGGCAGGTTTGGCTTATGGCACATCAAATAGTGCCTGACCAAGAACATCCTTATATTGAAATAGGTAGGCTCATTGATGAAAATTCTTATCAAAGAGATAGAAAAAAGATTCACTTTGAAAATGTGGTATTAGACCTTGTGAGAATAGAAAAAGATAATATTTTAATTGGTGAGGTAAAGAAAAGTTCAAAAGCAGCTGAAAGTGCGAAAATGCAACTTTTATTTTATCTTTATAAGTTAAAACAAAGCGGAATATCAGCAAAGGGGCAACTTTTCTTTCCAGAAGAGCGAAAAAGAGAAATAGTTGAACTAACGCCAGAACTTGAGGATAAAATAATTGAGGCAATAAATGAGATAAAAGAAATTGCTTTACATGAATTACCTCCTGCTTTTTTAAAAATACCTTATTGTAAAAATTGTGGGTATAAGGAGTTTTGTATGTCATGAAAAAGACAATTTACATTTTTTCAGATGGGGAATTGAAGAGAAAGGACAACACTTTGTTTTTTGAAGGAGAAAATGGAAGAAAATTTATACCTGTTGAAAATACTTGTGAAATAATGATTTTTGGAGAGGTAACCCTTAACAAAAGATTTCTTGAGTTTTTAACCCAATCTGAGATTATACTTCATTTCTTTAATCATTATGGATATTATGTAGGTTCTTATTATCCAAGAGAACATTTAAACTCAGGTTATATGATATTAAAACAAGCTGAACACTATAATGATGAAAGTAAAAGGCTTTATCTTGCACAAAAATTTGTAGAAGGGGCTTATAAGAATATAAGGCAGGTTTTAAAATATTATTCAAATAGAGGTAAAAATTTGGAAGATGCTATTTATTCCATAGAAAAATTAGGTGAGAGTGTCGATTCAACTTCTACAATAAACGAATTAATGGCAATAGAAGGAAACATTAGGGAATATTACTATAGGACTTTTGATGAGATAATTCAAAATCCCGATTTTAAATTTGATTTTAGAAGCAAAAGACCGCCTCAGAATTTTTTAAATACTTTAATAAGTTTTGGAAATTCTTTAATGTATACGGTAGCTTTAGGCGAGATATACAAAACCCATTTAGACCCCAGAATAGGTTTTTTGCATGCTACTAATTTCAGGCGTTTTTCTTTAAATCTAGATGTTTCAGAGATTTTTAAACCTATTATTGTAGACAGGACGATATTTACTTTGCTTAGCAAAAAAATGGTGACTAAAGAAGACTTTGAAGAAGATGCAGAAGGATTGTTGCTTAAAGAAAAAGGGAAAAAAGTATTTGTGCAGGAATTTGAAGATAAGCTTGCTACAACCATTAAACACAGAACTCTTTCTCACAATGTTTCTTATAGGAGACTTATAAGGTTAGAGTTGTATAAGTTGGAAAAACACTTGATTGAGGAGGAGCAGTACAAGCCTTTTATTGCACAATGGTAAATTTAGGTGATAGGATATGTTTTTAATTTTAGTATACGATGTGAACGAGAAAAGGGTCAATAAGGTTTTAAAGACTTGCAGGAAATATTTACATTGGGTTCAAAATTCGGTTCTTGAAGGAGAAATTTCTGAAGCAAATTATAAAAAACTCAAATTAGAATTAGGAAGAATAATAGACAAAGAAGAGGATTCAGTTATTTTTTATATTTTGCGGACTACCAAATATTCTGAAAGAGAAATCCTTGGGCTTAGAAAAGGTGGAGAAGATATAATTATATAAGAAATCCAAAAATTCCACAAAGAAGGAATCATCTATTTGCCGACTTTGATAGTACCATGAGAGAGGAGTTATTTTCCTCTTATATTTTTAAGTTATCAACTTATCCACAAATAAATGTGAATATGTTGATAACTTGGTGTTGAAAGTCTCTTAGCTAGAGCATGGGAAATTTTTAGATTATGAAAAATTTGCACACAGATCAAATGTGAATAACTGCTTTTCGCTTTAAAAAGAAAATTTCTTCACTTGCCCTAGAAAAATTGTTATAATTAATTGCGATGGTAAAAGAAAGGGGGATACCCGCAATGCGGGTATATGGACTATGAAATTTTGCTCTTTAAGGTCAGGAAGTAGTGGAAATGCTATTTACATCAATCATAAAGATGTACATATACTTATTGATGCGGGTTTAAGCGGCAGAACAATTGAAAGAGCGTTACTTAACATAGGCGTAAACCCTAAAAGCCTGTCTGCTATTCTTATTACTCATGAGCACAAAGACCATATTAAAGGGGCAGGAGTGCTTTCAAGGAGATACAATATACCTATATATGCCAATAAAGCTACGTGGGGTGCGATGGAAAAAGACATAAAAGAAATTTCCGAAAAAAACAAACTCTATTTCACAACCGGGGAAGAATTTGAAATTGGAGAAATAAAAATAATACCCTTTAAAAAGCCCCACGATGCTGTGGAGCCGGTAGGTTTTTCCTTTAAATGCGGAGACAAAAAAATTTCCATTGCTACTGATTTAGGGTACATGACAAGAGGAGTTGCAAATCATCTTATAGGTTCTGATGTAGTACTTTTAGAATCAAATCATGATATACAAATGCTTATTAATGGTTCATATCCTTGGCCTCTTAAAAAAAGGATTTTATCTAATTTAGGACATCTTTCTAATGATGCAGCTGCAGACACTTTGATGAAACTTTTTAAAATGAAAGCAATAGGTATAGCTTTTTTAGGCCATTTAAGCCAAAATAATAACAGACCAGAACTTGCCTTTACTACTGTAACGAATATACTTAAAAAATCAGGAGTAAAGTTTGAAGTTCGCCTGGCTTTAAGAAATATTGAAAGTGATTTGGTAGAAATATAAAAAATGCGGCAAAGTTTTGGGCTTTTGCCGCATTTTTTATTGATATTCTTTTAATTTGGCTAATATACTGTGATATCTCCCATAACCAAAATAAATAAAAAGCCCTATTACAAACCATACAATAAATCTAATCCATGTTTGCCAGGAAAGAGATAACATAAGCAAAAGGATGAAAAAAATGGCCAAAATAGGTGTCAATGGTACACCTGGAGCTTTAAATTTTCTTGGCAATTCGGGTTGCTTGTATCTCAATACTATAACAGCAGCAGAAGTTATTATAAGAGCAAACATAGTACCCATATTTACAAGCTCTGCAATTATGTCTATTGGCAAAAATCCCGCTGCCAGAGTTGTTACAATCATTATGAGATATATAGAGAAAGCGGGTGTTCTAAATTTTGGATGAACTTTTGAAAAAGTGGGTGGAAGCAATCCATCACGAGATATAGCAAAGATTATTCTTGTAGCACCATAAAACATAACTAATAGCACGGTGGTAATAGCTATTATAGCACCTAAAGAAACAAGCCCTTGTGCCCAGTTTAAACCTATCAAACCTAAAGCTTTTGCAACAGGAGCTGTATCTTTTAACTCTCCATATGAAACAACACCTGTCAAAATTGCTGAAACAGCAATGTATAAAAGAGTACTTATTCCGAGGGAACCCAAAATTCCAATAGGCATATCTTTCGCTGGATTTTTTGTTTCTTCAGCAGCAGTAGAAACTGCATCAAAGCCCATATATGCAAAAAAAACAATTGCAGCACCTTTAAAAACACCTTTCCAACCATAAGGCATAAAAGGTTGCCAATTAACTGGCCTTACATGGGATATGCCAACAAAAATAAAGAAAAGCACCACAAACACTTTAAAGGCAACCCCGATATTATTAATAGTTGCTGTTTCTTTTGCACCGATGTAATTTAAAATGGCGATAATAATAAGGATTCCTATTGCTGGAATATTAATAAGTCCTCCTGAGCCTTGCAAGGAAGAATGAGTAGCCCAACCGGGAATATTTACTCCTAGGCTTGAAAGAAGATTGGTAAAATAACTGGACCAGCCCAAAGCTATTGCAGGAAGTGCAAGGACGTACTCAAGTATTAAATCCCATCCAATTATCCACGCAATAAATTCTCCCATTGCGATATATGCATAATTATAAGTGGAACCTGCAATTGGGAACATTGATGCTAATTCTGCGTAAGAAATTGCAGCGAAAGCACAAGCCAGTCCTGCTAAAATAAAAGAAAGAACAATTGAAGGGCCAGATTTTTCAGCAGCGGCGACACCAGCAAGAACGAATATACCTGTACCTATAATTGCTCCCAATCCTAATGCGACAAGGTCAACTGCTGTCAATGACTTTTTAAGTTTATATTGTTCACTTTCTGCATCAGCTAATATCATTTCTAAAGTTTTCCTTCTAAAAAATTCCTTTGAATGTGTCACTAAATTACCTCCTTATAGCAATTAATTATTAAATTAAATTTTTCAATCAGAAACCTCATACCTTCTTTTCCAGTATAAAAACAAAAGTATTTATCACTTTATTATGATGATATATTATTACGCTATTGTATTAAAGCAAAATAATACTACATTTAACTTTTTAAAATACTAGTTAAAAATACAAAGCAAATAAAAATATCTTAAAGAACCGTTTTAAAAAAATGAGAGAAGCACGTAATTTTATAAACAATTATAGAGTATATATCTATTTTCTGTCAATGGCTTTTTTCTAGTAAACGTGACCTCCTATTGATTTTTATAATTTAATGTGATAAAATGTATATCATATATGGAATATTGTCTATTCAAAAAGAACAATAGGAGGTGAAATTGTGGGGGAAGATAGTAAACTTTATATAATAAGAGAGGAAATCCTTTCGGATTCTCTTAAAAAAACTTTAAAAGTAAAAGAATTATTAGAATCAGGTAAAGTGAGAACTATCAATGAAGCAGTAAAACAAGTAGGTATTTCTCGAAGTGCTTTTTACAAGTATAGAGATTATGTCTTTCCCTTTTCTAAATTTAGCAAAGGGAAAATCATAACTTTATCTATGCTGTTAGACCATATGCCAGGTGTGCTTTCTTCTATTTTGGATGTGGTAGCAAAAGCAAGGGGCAATGTTGTCACCATAAATCAAAGTATGCCTTCTATGGGTGTAGCCAATGTGACAATTTCTGTTGACACCCAGTACATGGAAATGAGCTTAGAAAATTTTCTTGAAAAATTGTCTAGTCAAAACGGAGTTAGGAAGATAGAAATTTTGGGAGAATGAGAGGGATTGAGAATGAAAATAGGACTAATGGGGCTTGGCACAGTTGGAACAGGCGTAGTTCATTTAATAAACCAAAACGGTAAAAACATTGAAAAAAAGTTGGGGGAAAAAATTGAGATAAAGAAGATACTTGTAAAAGACCCTAATAAAAAAAGGACATCCTTTGCAGAAGGGAAAATAACTTTTGATGCAAACGACATTTTAGAAGATGAAGAAATAGATGTAGTGGTTGAGGTGATGGGGAAAGAACATCCTGCTTTGGAATATATCATAAAAGCCCTTAAGAAAGGCAAGCATGTCGTCACTGCTAACAAAGAAGTTATAGCAGTTCACGGGAAAGAGCTAATAAAACTTGCAACTGAAAATAAAGTAAATCTTCTCTATGAGGCATCAGTTGGTGGAGGCATTCCAATTATCAGGCCATTAAAACAATGTCTTGCGGCGAATAAAATATACGAAATCAAAGGAATATTAAATGGAACTACAAATTATATATTGACAGAAATGAAAGAAAAAGGTTTAGACTTTGAAGAAGCTTTAAAAGAGGCTCAGCAAAAAGGTTATGCAGAAGCAGACCCCACAGATGACGTGGAAGGTTTCGATGCGGCAAGAAAACTTGCTATACTCTGCACTTTAGCATTTAACAAATTCATTTTGCCTGAAAAAATTTACACAAAAGGTATAAAGTCCATTTCTAAATCTGACATAAAATATGCCGAAGAATTGGGGTACCATGTAAAACTCATAGCTTATGCAAAAATTGACGAAAACGAGCGATTAGAAGCATGGGTACATCCTGTTATGATAAAAAAAGACAATCCTTTAAGCAGCGTAAATGGAGTCTTTAACGCTATTTTAGTTGACGGAAATGCGGTAGGTGAAGTCATGTTTTATGGGCAAGGAGCGGGTATGATGCCTACTGCTAGTGCGGTTGTTGCAGACATAATGGATGTGAAAAACCACATTGTAATTCAAAATGGCTGCGAGGATGCGGACCTTCTTCCTGTTGTGGATACTGCATCCAAATATTATATAAGACTCATAGCCATTGATAAACCTGGTGTAATGAGCAAAATTACTGGAATATTAGGAGACAAAGGGATAAGTCTTTTATCGGTGGTGCAAAAAGGGGTTTTGAAAGATACTGCAGAGATTGTTTTGATTACTCATATTGCGAATACAGGGAAGGTGTTTGAAGCTTTAGATGAAATACAAAACATGAAAGAAGTAGAAAGCATAGAAAGCGTCATAAGAGTAGAGGAGGAATAATAGTGAAGTGGCAAGGACTAATAAAAGCTTATAGAGAATTTTTACCTAAAATAAAAGAGGAAAACATAGTTACTTTAAAAGAAGGCAATACACCTCTTTATGAGGCTATAAATCTTCAAAAACTTTTTCCAGGCATAAAAATATATCTGAAATATGAAGGGTTAAACCCAACAGGTTCTTTTAAAGACAGGGGTATGACTGTAGCAGTATCGCAGGCAAAAGAAGAGGGCTCTAATGCAGTCGTGTGTGCTTCAACAGGAAATACTTCTGCTTCTGCAGCTGCCTATGCAGCAAAAGCAGGTCTTAAAAGCATCGTACTCATACCTGGTGGCAAAATTGCCTTAGGAAAGCTTGCTCAAGCAATTGCTTATGGTGCTAAAGTCATTGCCATAAATGGAAACTTTGATGATGCCTTAAAATTGGTTAGAGAAATTTCGAAAAAATTTCCCATAACTTTGGTGAATTCCATAAATCCTTATAGATTAGAAGGACAAAAGACGGCTTCTTTTGAAATATGTGATGAACTCAAAGATGCACCCTCTTACGTTGCCCTCCCTGTTGGAAATGCGGGGAATATTACTGCCTATTGGATGGGCTTTAAAGAATATTATAATGCCAAAAAAATAACGAGACTTCCTAAAATGTTAGGTTTTCAGGCTGCTGGGGCTGCGCCTATAGTTGAAAACAGAGTAATTGAAAACCCAGAGACTATTGCAACAGCTATACGAATAGGCAACCCTGCCAGCTGGCGAAAGGCAGTTGCTGCAAGGGATGAGTCGGGTGGACTTATTGACAAAGTTACAGATGAAGAAATACTAGAAGCTTATAACCTTTTAGCTAAAAAGGAGGGCATTTTTGCAGAGCCTGCTTCAGCAGCTTCTATTGCAGGGGTTATAAAAAAATACAAGGAAGGATTTTTTAAAGAAGGAGAGTCTGTTGTTTGTGTGTTAACTGGAAATGGCTTAAAAGATCCAGATACAGCTGTTAAATTAGGAGGAGAGATAAAAACGATAGAGGCAAATCTAAAAGCATTGGAGGAAGTTTTGTATGGATAGCGATATGGTGCAGGTGAGAATTCCTGCTTCTTCAGCAAATTTGGGACCTGGTTTTGACTGCATAGGAGTAGCACTAAATTTGTACACAGAAGTTTCTATGGGATTTATAGAAAAAGGGCTTATTATTGAAGTTTCAGGAGAGGACTATAAAGAAATAGAGACGACAGAGAATAACCTTGTTTATAAAGCGGCTAAAATAATTTTTGAAAAAACAGAAACACAATATAAAGGCTTAAAAATAGAGATAAAAAATGGCATTCCTATAGGTAGCGGTCTTGGAAGTAGTGCTGCAGCGATAATTGGCGGGATGTTGGCGGCAAATGAACTTGCAGGGGGTATTTTAACCCATAAGGAGATTTTAAACCTTGCAGCTTCCATGGAAGGACACGCTGACAACGTAGGTCCTGCTCTAAATGGAGGACTAAATGTAACAGTTTTTGATGGAGTAAATACTTATTATGTAAAAAAAGAATTAGAAAATGATTTAACGTTTATTGCTTTTACTCCAAAGAAAGTTTTAAAGACGGAGATAGCAAGAAATATATTACCACCAAAAATAGACTTTAAAGATGCTGTATTCAATACAGGTAGGTCTTCTCTTTTGACAGCTGCTTTGTTTAGCGGAAGGTACGATTTGTTAAAAATTGCTAGTCAAGATATGCTCCATCAAAAATATCGATCTAAACTTATACCTGAAATGTATGCCTGTTTTGAAAAATCTTTAGAAGCAGGAGCTTATTCTGCTTTTCTAAGTGGAGCAGGTCCTACAATTATGGCTATTTGCCCAGAAGATAAAGCAGATAAAGTAGTGGAAAGTGTGGGAAGTGTGTATACTTATATGGGAATTGATTACAGAGTATACAAACTCCATTGTGAAAACAATGGTGCTCAAGTTTCAAAGGTTTCTCTATCAGTATAGGGAAACCTTTAATTTTGGATGCATTGTGATATAATTAAACTAACAGGAAAGAAAGAAATTATAACTTTTTAGGGATGGAGGTATATATTGTGAAGAAATTCTTGTCGCTATTTTTGACATTTATCCTTGTAATAAGTGTTGTTTTTGCTATTCCAGTTCCTGCTTTTTCTGAGACCTCAACACAGATTCAAGAAGACCAGCAATTATATGATAACCTTGCGGACATTGGTTCTATAATGAAGTATATAAAAGATAACTACGTAGAAGATGTGACGTATGAGCAACTTAAAGAAGCGGCTTTAAAAGGAATTTTTTCAAGCCTTGATGAGTACAGTACATATTTTACAAAAGAAGAGTTCAAAGATTTTACTAAAAATACTTATGGAACTTTTAGTGGGACAGGAATGGTCTTGGCAGAAAAGGACGGAAAAATTGTTGTAATTTCTGTTTTAGAAGGTTCGCCTGCTGAAAAAGCTGGAATCAAAAGTGGCTATATCTTAAAAGCAGTAAACGACAAAAGCATTGAGGGGATGAATATAAACGATGTAGTAAATATGATAATAGGGGAGGAAGGCACAAAAGTAAAGGTTACGTTTGACGTAGGAGGGGCAACAAGAGAATTTGAACTTACAAGGCAAATAATTCGAGTCAACCCAGTTTCCTATAAAATAATCCAGGGAGTTGGATACATAAAAATACAAGAATTCAATGAGAATACTACATCTAGTATAACAAAAGCATTACTTTACATGGACAAAAACAATGTAAATAAAATAATCCTCGATTTGCGGGATAATCCTGGCGGCTTATTAACAGAGGTGGTAACCGTTGCAAACTTCTTTGTTCCAAAAGGGGTTGTGGTGACTGTAGAGAAAAAGGATGGAGAGGATGAAGTATATTATTCTTATCTTAACAATCCTAAGTACAGATTAGCAGTTTTAATCAATGGCAATACTGCTTCTGCAGCTGAAATATTAGCAGGAGCCATACAAGATACAAAAGTAGGTATATTAGTGGGAGAAAAATCTTTTGGAAAAGGAACTGTCCAATCGGTAGTGCCACTGCCGGATGGAAGTGGCTTTAAACTTACGATTGCAAGGTATAAGCTCCCTTCAGGCAGATATATTGACAAGCAAGGCTTGAAACCAGATATATATGTGGCAAGTACTCAATATACTCCTTCGATTAAATTTAACGGTACGTTAAAGGTAGGTTCCAAAGGAAATGATGTAAAAATTATACAGAAACATTTAAATATCTTGAAATTTAATGCTGGCCCAGAAGATGGCATTTTTGGCCCTAAAACAGCAAACGCTGTAAAAAAGCTACAAAAAAAAGCGGGGTTGACTCCAACAGGGGTTTTTGATAAAAACACATACGATGCAATGGTTAAAATGCTCGAAGAATTAAATAATAAGGATAATCAATTAGATAAGGCAATAAAAGTATTAAACAGCTAAATATGCTGAAAAGAAAGGTGCACTAATCGTTACGTCTGCTGGAAATGACAGTTTAGATGCTGGAAATAGAAAAGAAGTTACAGAATTTGCAAATGAAAAATATGGAATATTTTATGCACCGGCATCTTTGCCAAATGTTGTAACCGTGTCTGCTACAGGACAAATGCAAAAGGCTCCTTAAGGTTTTATCTTAAGGAGTCTTTTTTTGGAGTAATTTTTATCTTTTAAGACAATAAAATTTTATTTTTGCATATCAGTAATCGATATTTTTTTAACAATGTACATTTTACGTGGACAAATGTATTTTTTACTATTGCATTTTTTACTTTATTGATTTATCATATTAAATATACATCTAGTAACAAGGAGTGATAAAATGAAAGAAATGATATTGATGACACCAGGGCCTACAATGGTGCCGGAAGATGTAAAAAAAGTTGCGGGTGCACAGCCTTTACACCATAGAACGGAAGATTTTTATGAATTATTTTCTAATCTCAATAAAAATTTAAAAGAAATATTTAAAACTAAAAATGAAGTTATCACGTTGACCTCATCAGGAACAGGTGGAATGGAAGCTGTCATTGCAAATCTTTTTTCCACGGGAGATAAAGTATTAGTCGCCAGTATAGGTTATTTTGGAGAAAGATTTTATGATATAGCAAGAGCTTATGGCCTTGATGCAGAACTTCAAGACTTTGGCTGGGGAAACGCCGTAGACCTTGACGTATTAGAAGATAAATTAAAAAATGGCAATTACAAAGCCCTTTTAGTTACCCATAATGAAACTTCCACAGGAGTTACAAATAACGTAAAAGAAATTGCAAAAATTGCTAATAAATACGGGGTAGCAATTGTCGTTGATGCTGTAAGCTCGTTAGGTGGTATACCCCTTGAAATGGACGAGTGGGGTATTGATGCAGTAATAACCTGTTCTCAAAAGTGCCTGATGTCGCCACCTGGACTTAGCTTTGTTGCTTTGAGTGAAAGAGCATGGAAAATGGCTGAAACTTCTAATCTTCCAAAATATTATTTTAGCTTGAAAAAAGCAAGAGAAGGCGTTTTAAAGCCCAACCCCGATACTCCTGCTACTCCTGCTGTTTCCACAATAATGGCTGTAGCAAAAGCGACAAATATGCTTTTGGAATTGGGATTGGATAATGTATACAAGCGGCAAGCTGACTATGGAAAAAGAGTGAGAGAATACATAAAGAGCCTGGGATTAGAGCTGCTGCCGGAAGAAAAGATAGCTTCTGATTTAATAACTGCTATAAAAGTTCCTGAAAAATACAAAGCATCAGAAATTATAAGCCACATGAAAGAAAAACATGGGGTATTAATAACAGGAGGGCAAGGACCTTTAAAAGGGAAAATTATAAGAATAGGCCATATGGGTTATGTTACTGAAAAAATGCTTACTAAAACCCTTGAGGCGTTGAAAGATGCAATAGATAAGGAGGGATAAATCTTGAAGATAATTGTCACAGAAAAAATATCAGAAAGTGGGATTGAGTATCTTAAAAAACACGCTGAAGTAGATGTGAAAACTAATATCTCGAGAGAAGAGCTTTTAGGAATTATTAAAAATTATGATGCTATTATTGTTAGAAGTGCTACAAAAGTGGATAGAGAACTCATCGAAAAAGGCGAGAAGTTAAAGGTAATAGGTCGTGCGGGAAATGGGGTTGACAACATTGATGTGTCATCAGCTACCGAAAAAGGAATCCTTGTTGTAAATACTCCTACTGGGAATATCGTTGCTGCAGCGGAATTGACCGTTGGTCTTATGCTGGCTATAGCCAGAAATATACCACAGGCATATCATGCTGGCCTTAATGGAGACTTTAGAAGGGATAAATTCAAAGGCGTTGAACTAAATGGTAAAACTGTAGGTATAATAGGTTTTGGTCGAATCGGTTCCCTTGTTGCTGCAAGGCTGGCAGCATTCAACATGAGAGTAATTGCTTACGATCCTTATATGCCTGATAGTCGTTTTGAAAAATACGGAGTAGAAAAAGTTACTTTGGATGAATTACTTCAGCAATCAGACTTTATAACAATCCATCTCCCAAAAACGGAAGAGACAAAAAAAATGATTGGGGAAAAAGAATTTAAAAAGATGAAAAAAGGAGTTAGAATAGTAAATGCTGCTAGAGGAGGCATTATTGATGAAAAGGCACTTTACAATGCCATAAAAGAGGGCATTGTAGCGGCAGCAGGTTTGGATGTTCTTGAAGTAGAGCCCAAATATAATGTAGAACGACAAGATTTTCACAATCCTCTTCTTGAACTGCCAAATGTTGTCTTTACTCTTCACCTTGGAGCTTCGACTTATGAAGCGCAAGAAAACATAGGCATATCAATTGCTCAAGAAGTAATTTCGGCTTTAAACGGCAATTTGTACGGAAACATAGTAAATTTACCAGGTGTAAAATCCGATGAATTTTCACAGCTTAAACCATATATGAGATTAGCCGAGGCCATGGGAGCACTTTATTATCAAATAAATGAAACTCCTGTTAGATTAGTTGAAGTGATATATAGAGGAGAGATTTCTAGAACTAATACAGAAATTGTCACTCTTTATGCACTTAAAGGCTTTTTAAAGCCTGTATTAGAAGAGGATGTAAGTGTTGTAAATGCAAAATTAAGGGCAAAAGAAATGGGAATAGAGATTGTAGAAGGAAAAATCGAAGAAATAGACCACTATTCAAGCCTTATCATTCTCAAGATTACAGACACTCATGGCAAAACCACACAATTTGCTGGAACCACATATGGAGAAGAAATAAGAATTGTAGAGTATATGGACCATAAAGTAAATTTTGAGCCTACAGAAAACATGCTATTTGTTAAGAATAAAGACGTACCAGGGGTTATAGGTCATATTGGGAATGTATTAGGAGACTTTGGCATAAACATCTCAACTATGCAAGTAAGCCCCAATAAAAATGATGGAACTGCCCTTATGATTGTAAGTACGGACAAAGAAATTCCTGATGAGGCGGTAGAGTCGCTAAATAAATTAAATAGTATAATAAAAGCAAGAGCTGTAAAGGGGTTAATATAGAAATAAAGATTGTTGTCAGAATATTATAAAGATGATATAATATATACAAGTAAATTTTATTAGGGTAATAAAAATGCAAAATAGTAGCGTAATAAAAAAGTTAAATGAAATTACAGATTTTTTACCGGAGAAAGAAATTGCTGAAGTGATTGACTTTGCTGAGTATCTTAAAGAGAAAAAAGAAAGAGCTTATAAAAAAATTTAGAGATTGGGAGAAAGCTTTAGAAGTAGAACAAATGACCTATGGAGAGGAAAAATTGTTAAAAGAAAGCGAAGGAGAATATATAACTTTAGAAGAAGCAAAAAAGGCATTAAGGATAGAGGACAATGGAATATAAAATTGAGATTTACAACGTAGATTTTGTTATTAGAGTAAGAGCTTTTAGTATAAGAGGGGGTATATATAAATGAAAAAAGGAGCAAGTTTTCCTTGCTCCTTTTACTTTAGCAAAATAAACTCAAAAAGGTGGTTTTTATGAAAGCTATATTTTCTGGAGGAGCTAATGAAGTAGGTGCTTCATGTTATCTCATTAATCTTGATGGTAAAAACATATTACTCGATTGCGGAATACGTATGTCATCTACAAAGGATAATCTTCCTGATTTTCGTTTGATTCAAGAGCATGGCGGTGTTGATGCCATAATAGTAAGTCATGCCCACTTGGATCATACAGGTGCATTACCTATTATATCAAGAATGTATCCCCAAGCTAAAATATATATGACTCATGCTACAAAAGACCTAACAAGAGTATTGCTATACGACAGCTTAAAAATAATGGAGAGAGAAAGTGAAATACCTATTTATGCCGAAAACCACGTCAAAGATATGTTAGATAGGGTACTTTGTTATACACCGGGATATACTTTTACGCCTTTTCCCGATTCGCAAATAAAAGTTACACTATATCCTGCAGGCCACATATTAGGCGCAGCCTCAGTTTATATTACCTCAGCAGAAGGAAGCATTTTTTATTCAGGCGATTTTTCTGGATTTAGGCAGAATACCATAGAAGGAGCTTTTATACCTAAATTGAGACCGGATGTAGCAATATTTGAATCTACATATGGAGACAAGCTGCATGCCAACAGGGAATTAGAAGAAACGAGGCTTATTGAAAAAGTATCTTCTATAATAAACGAAGGTGGAAAAGTTATAATACCTGCATTTGCACTGGGAAGAGCCCAAGAAATTATACTTATTTTGAAGAAAGCAATAAACAAAGGGCTATTAAAAACAAAAGTATATGTTGATGGCATGGTGAGAGAAGTATGCAGGGTTTATAAATTAAATCCCAATTATTTAAGGCAAAACCTTGCTAAAAAAATTTTCAAGGGTAATGATATATTTTTTGATGATAATGTTATAGAAGTTGAAAAGCCTGAAATGAGAGAAGAGATTATAAAAGAATCATGTGTAATCCTATCAAGTTCAGGTATGATAACCGGAGGCCCAAGTCAGTGGTATGTTGAGAAACTTGCACAGGATGAAAAAAATTTAATTGCCATAACTGGCTATCAAGATGAAGAATCTCCCGGCCGACGATTGTTAGATATCATGGAAGAAAGCCCTGAAAACAGAAAAATTAAAATTGACGATAAAGAAATATTGATAAATGCAAGTATTGACAAATTTGGCCTGTCAGCTCATGCTGACATGGGAGAAATACTAGCACTTGCTAATAGTCTTTACCCTAAAAAAATATTCCTTGTTCATGGAGATCCGGAAATAATAAATTTTCTCGGAAAAGAAGTTCAAAAAGACTTAAAGTCAGAAGTATACATACCTTCAAATGGTGACATCTATGAAATTGACATAAAAAATCCAAGAAAGCAAATTGAGAAACAGCCTTATCCTTCTATGAACCAAAATTGTGCGTTGACTCAAGAAAATATAAAGGATTTATGGCGATTTATAGTTGAAAAAATAGGTGTAAAACAGGCATTATCTCTTGAAGAAATAGCACAAATTTGGGGAAAAGGTGTTAACGCTGAAAACTTGAAAGAATTACTAAACAATACTATATACTTTAAACCTGATAAAAAACGGATGTTTTTGTATCATGCAGTAACTGAAGATGAATTGAAAAATCTTCAAAAAGAGGAAGTAATGGAGCTAAATCAAATGCTTTCCCTCGTAGATGAATATTTTGGCCCTGAATCGGGGTTGTATAAAAAAGGTGCAAGGTTTGAAGAAAAAATAGCTCTTTTATATTTCAATTTTCCCGATGTAGCAAGAGAAAAATACTCTGAAAAATTTAAAGAATTTGAAGAGAAAACAGGTTGGAAAATAGAGCTTAACAAAAATATCAATATTTCAGCAATAAACAGCATTTTGTCAAAAATACTTCCTAAAGAAGTTTTAATAAAAAAAGTTTCATATATAAACATGGAAAAGAAAGTTATAGTAAAGATAGAAGGAAAAATTAATGATTTAGAGCTAGTTAAAGACAAGTTTTATAGTGAAACAGGCTTAACTTTATTAATTGCAAATGATGAAAAGAAAATTCCAAATGAGAAGAAAGAAATTATTATAGCAAATAGCGATTTTGAAGATAGAATGGAGCAAAATAAAGCTTTGAAAATAATTGATGAAGAATTCTCAAAATTTCCACATAAAATTTACAAAAAAAGCATAAAGACATCCTCGGATGGTTCTAAGTATATTGAGCTTTCATTTATATCAAAAGTAGTGGGTGAAAAGTACACAGAACTGATTAAAAAACTGTCAGAAAAGACAAGATGGCCTATAGGGATAAGCAACAGTTGCAATCAATTTGAAATAATAAACATAGTTAAAAATCTTTTTGAAGAAAAAGGGATTCTTTTAAAGAAAAATCCCAGTATATATGTAGACAACATGATTGTAAAAATTGTAACTTCTTCTCCTATCGAGAAAGAAACGCTAGAAGAAATTAATGAGAAGCTATACTATTTAACAGGGTTTAAAGTAGAAATGCTGTAAAATTTTTGTGATATTTTTCAGATATCTATACTGCTAGTTTTGCTGTGCTTTGCCTCAAAGTGATATATTAAAAAGCCGGAAGTTGTGCCCGTTTAGTTTTGTCGCTTTGGAACATCGGAGCTACGATGCAAAATATCTTCTTCAAAAAATTTTTGACTTTGCCTACAAACTGAGGAGCAAACTTTCCTGCTCCTTCAAATATTATAAGGTGTTCTTTTTTTTCCCTCAAAATAATAAAGAGTGTTTATCCCGTATGATTTTACATAAGCATAAGCTTTGTCAAAATCTCTTGCCACATCGTAAGGATTATGAGCGTCAGAATTTACTACAATCGGTATATTATATTCCTTGATCATTCCCATTATTTCTTTTGAAGGATAGATTTCTCCTACGGGTTTTCTAAGCCCTGCCGTAGAAACTTCAATTACTATACCTGCTTTAGAGATTTCCTTAATATTTCGTCTTATTTTATCAAAAGTGTAAGGCTTTGCCCTAAATCCAAAAATTTTCACAAGGTCAATGTGTCCTATAATATCAAATAAGCCTGTTTTAGCCATTTTTTCAATTATATTAAAATATTCGAGATAAACCGAATCAACATCTCTTGTTTTCCATTCTTCTATAGATTCTTCAAGGTCTATACCCCAATCTTCAATCCAATGAACAGAGCCTATCACATAATCCCATGGATAAGGCTCTAAAAATTCCTTTATTTCCTTTTCATTTCCTGGGAAGTAGTCTGCTTCTATACCTAATTTAACAGGCAGTCCCATTGCTTTTGCTTCCTTTATAAGTTCAACATAGTCAGAAATGCTTTGATCCATATAATCTTTTATCCATTTGCCTCTGAAACCGTCACTTTTATAAGCGCTATATCCTTCTTTAAATCTATGTCCGTGTTCAGAAATGCCAATCTCAACTAGACCTTTACTTAAACCAGAATCTATAAACTTTTTAAGCCATTCTATAGTATAAGGGCCGTTTTCTATGTGGACGTGATAATCTGCAGCCATATTTTTCCTCCTTTTTTCAATAAGATAAAGGTTTAAGATTTTAATATCTTACAACATTATAATATTTTGCGAAAACTAATGCAATTTGTGTTATAATAATTTAAAGTGATTGATTTAATTTGTGAGGTGAGATGCTTTATCCTCTTTACAATCACTTCAAAATCCTATATAATAAATAAGTATTTATTTTTTACGAGGTGTTTTTATGTACTGGCGGTATTGTAAAAATTCAACAAAATCCATCTAAACTTAAAGGGGTACGAGTCTCTATTTTTCCAAAATAGAGATTTTTTTATGTGTTAAAAACCATTAAAAATTAGTCTAAAAAAACGATAATACACTTAAGAGGTGAGAAAATGACAAAATATATTTTTGTAACAGGAGGAGTTGTATCCTCTCTTGGCAAAGGAATAACTGCTGCATCATTGGGAAGGCTTTTAAAAAGTCGCGGCCTATCAGTTGCTATTCAAAAATTTGACCCTTATATAAACATAGACCCAGGTACTATGAGTCCATACCAACATGGTGAAGTTTTTGTTACAGAAGATGGGGCGGAGACAGACTTAGACCTTGGGCATTATGAAAGATTTATAGACACTAACCTTACCAAAAGTAGCAATGTAACAGCAGGTAAAGTGTACTGGTCTGTCATTACAAAAGAGAGAAAAGGGGATTATCTCGGCGCCACAGTACAAGTGATCCCCCATATAACAAACGAAATTAAAGAAAGAGTATACAGAGTTGCAAAAGAAAAAAATGTAGATGTGGTAATAACGGAAATTGGCGGAACAGTAGGAGACATAGAAAGCCTTCCTTTCCTTGAAGCTATAAGACAAGTAGCAATTGAACAAGGTAAAGAAAATGTTATGTTTATTCATGTCACATTAGTACCTCATCTTGGAAAGACAGGGGAATTAAAAACAAAACCTACCCAACACAGTGTCAAAGAATTACGCTCTATAGGTATTCAACCAGATATGATTGTATGCAGAACAGAACTTTCTCTAACGCAGGACTTAAAAGAAAAAATTGCCCTTTTTTGCAATGTAAATGTAGAAGCGGTTATAGAAAATAGAGACGTAGAATCAATTTATGAAGTACCATTGGAATTCGAAAGACAAAAAGTAGATGAATATGTGTTAAAAAGATTAAATTTGCCTCTTGGTCAATCGGATTTAAAACAATGGAGAGAATACGTAGAAAGAGAAAAGAACCCCACAAAACAGGTAGAAGTAGCTCTGGTGGGAAAATACGTTGACTTACACGATGCTTATATAAGCGTTGTAGAAGCATTAAAGCACGCAGGAGTTTATCATAGTGCCGCTGTTAACATAAGATGGGTGAATGCGGAGCATGTGAATAATGAGACAGTAGAGATGCTTTTAAAAGGAGTAGATGGCATATTAGTGCCTGGAGGATTTGGTGATAGAGGCATTGAAGGCAAAATAAGGGCCATCCAGTATGCAAGGGAAAACAAAATTCCTTACCTCGGATTGTGTCTTGGTATGCAATGCGCTGTAATAGAATTTGCAAGAAATGTAGCAGGACTAAAAGGAGCTAATTCTACAGAGTTTGACCCGGATACTTCCCATCCTGTAATAGACCTCATGCCTGAACAAAAAGACATAGATGAAAAAGGCGGCACAATGAGATTGGGAGTGTATCCTTGTAAAGTAATTGAAGGAACAAAAGCTTATGAAGCCTATAAAGACGAATTAATTTATGAAAGACATAGACATAGGTACGAATTCAATAACCAATATCGGGAGCTTTTAACCTCAAAAGGCCTTGTGCTTTCAGGTCTTTCTCCTGATGAGAGGTTGGTTGAAATGATAGAATTAAAAGACCATCCTTATTTTGTGGCATCCCAATTCCACCCAGAATTCAAGTCAAGACCTTTAAAACCTCATCCATTGTTTAGAGATTTTATAGGAGCAATGTTAAAAGACAAGGAATAAGGGCTGGTGAATATCCAGCCCTTAAATTTTACTTGATAGTTATGAACAAAAAAGCTATAATATATCTAGAAATTAATTTTAAAATTAATCTGGAGGTGAAAACAAATGGAAGAAGTCATTGGAGTAGACAAATTAAGGCCCAAATTGGGTGAATATTTAGAAAAAGTAGAAAAAGGCGATGTGATAATAGTTTCTTCTCGATCTGAACCCAAAGGAGTTATAATAAGTTATTCTATGTACAATCAATTAAAAGAACTTGAAAAGAAGGCAAAACAATTAGAGATTATGCAAATTTTAAACGAATTTAGAAGTAAAGCCGAAACAGCAGGCTTATCTGAAGAAGACGTACAAAAAGAGATAGAGGAAGCACGAAAATGCGGGCAGTAATTGATACTAATGTTTTAATTTCAGCTTTTATTAGCAAAAAAAGCTATCCTGCAAAAGTTATTGATTACTGGGTCTTAAATAAATTTAACCCGGTAGTAAGTAAAGAAATTGTGGAAGAATATGCTGATGTGTTGACACGAGATAAGTTTGCTGTTTTTGGCACTATTGAGAAAAGACTTGACTTGCTAAATAGGCTTTTATCTTTTGATTGGGTTTTATTTGTATATCCAAAACAAAAAATAGAGGTTATAAAAGAAGACCCAAAAGATAATATTTTCTTAGAGTGTGCTTTAGAAGGAAGTTGTGACTTCATAGTCACAGGTGACAATCATTTGCTTCAACTTAAAGAGTATAAAAATATTAAAATAGTAAAAGCAGAAGGATTTGTAACCATATTGTAATCGCTCTGAAATATACCTGTAATATAAATGTAATAAAATAAAACTCAAAAGTTATAAAAAACAAAAGAGGAGGGGACCGATGGGAAGAAAGGGAAAGTATCTGTTTATTTTTTTATTAATTTTTCTAATTTACAGTGGAACATTTGCATATGCGGCTGAAACTTATAACATCGACGGAAAAAACATCTCCTACAATTACCCATCTATAAATATCATCATAGACGGGGTAAAACAAAATCCGAATATGAAGCCCCTCATGATTGACAATCATGTATTTGTGCCAGTAAGGTTTATTTCAGAAAAAATGGGGGCGCAAATAGGTTATGACAGCACTAAAGTGTGGATTACTTACGATGGAGATAAAATCGTCCTCTATTTTTACAAAGACACTGCCTATGTAAATGATAAGCCTGTAAAACTTGACTCATCTGTTAAACTTGTAAACTATGGCTATACATATGTCCCATTGCGATTTATAAGTGAAGCTTTCAAAAATAACGTCAATTGGGACGAAAATACAAACACTGTGTATATAGACAGTAAAACAGGGACAGACACGCAAATTGCTTCTGCAAAATTGAGTGATCAAATTTCAAATACTACCAAGACTTCCCAATCTAATTTAAACAATACTTCCACAAATCAAAATACACAAGATACCTCTGTCAAACCGTATACTGTAGATAGTATAGGATTTACTAATATGAATGATGCAAGAAGTGTAATTATTTTAACTCAAGATTCTAACTATAACATTTCAAAATCGCCAAATAAGGACGCAATTTTTGTAGATCTAAACAATGCAGTTTTAAAAAATGGAGTATATGGATTTGCCCTTGATGATAAAGTTGTAAAAGGTGTTATTCCGACACAGCTTACTCCTAACACGGTGAGAGTAATTATTACCTTGAGCAGTGATGCTGAGTATTCCGTAGCGCAACAGGATGGCAAATTGATAATTAACATACAACCGATTATTACAACTCTACCTTCCTCTTTAATGGTAAACGCTGATGTAGTAAATATACGGACAGGCCCAGGTACACAGTATGACATTATAACGCAGGTCAATAACGGGGACATATTAAGTGTAATTGACAAATCAGGCGATTGGTATAAAGTCAAACTTCAAAATGGAGTAGTAGGCTGGATTGCAGGATGGCTTACAATTGCATATAACAATCCTAATCAAATAACGAGTGATACTTCTGATAATCTTTCCGATAGAAGGACGCTGACAGCTGGTGGCAGTCAATCTTCAAGAGGAAATATCGGCCAAGCTCTTACGTCTTTACCCTATGCAGGAAAAGGAGTATGGTACAGTATATATTCTACGATGCCTACTGCAAATGATTTAAGCCGCTTTGTAAATGCCAGAGTAACTCATATTTACCTTGAAGTTGCTACATCAAAAGCGGGATTTCCAGACAAATGGAAAAAATGGCTGGATGACTTGCTTCCTGCTGCACATAGAGCTGGAATAAAGGTCATAGCATGGCTGTACACAGACTTGAAAGACACCACATATGATGCATCTTTGACGGCTCAAGTTGCCAATTATGTTACCCCAAATGGTTATCGCGTAGATGGGATTGCTGCAGATATAGAAGAATTGCCTCAAAAAGATCCAGTTACAGCTTCAAAGATGGTAGAAGACTATGCAACACAAACTTTAAAAAATTTACCTGCAGGAATGCCTTTTATCGCGATCACTTATCCGCCCCAATACAGGCCCAACTACCCTTATGCTACAATGGCAAAATATTTTGATGCAATTGCTTTAATGGACTACTGGCACGTATCAAGCGCAAACTACACCTATGATGATGCAAAAAATTTTGTATCTGATTCCATTAAAAAAGTACAATTTTTAGCAGGAAACAACGTCAACATAGAAGTCATTTTGCACGGTTATGATGACGGCTATGGACTTCCATCTGTAGACGAATTAAGGGGTGCTCTTGATGCTTCAAAAGATGCAGTTGGATATTCAATATATACTTGGAATACACTAAATGATGAACTAAAAGACGTATTTGCTAATTATTAAAAATGAAGGAGTGGCTTTTTCGCTACTCCTTCACTATTTTATCTAATAGTACTGCTGCTTCTTCTCGGGTCAAAGGCTTTTTAGGATAAATGTATATTTTACCATCTATATTTGTACCAGCTATTAAATTATTCTCATAAGCTTTTTTAATGAAATCATATGCCCATGATGAGATGTCATTTTTGTCTGCAGGATCAAAAATAACAAAATCAACATTCTCTTTTGGCTCATAAAATTTCATAAGAACGCTAATGGCTTCTTCTCGCGTTATGGGATTATGAGGTTTAAAAGTGTTATCCTCGTATCCTTTCATAATTCCATTATTTACTATATTTGCAATAGGTTTATAGTACCATGCATTTTGAGAAACATCTTTGAAGGAAATTTCTTGCTGCAATACCGGTTTATCTTTTAAAAATGCTCTATCTATCAAAGAAGCAAATTCCGCTCTAGATATAATTTTGTTTGGCCTAAAAGATCCGTCTTCATATCCTGCAAAAATCCCTTTTATTACCGAACTAAGTATATTCTTTTCAGACCACATATTTTTAATATCCCAAAAAGGAATAAACCCTGTATCCCTACTTAACTTGTTTATTTTTTCAACAATGTCTTGACCTGTATCGGAATCCCTCACAGTAATTCGTTTTAACTTCATAATATTATCGCCATAATAATTTACTCCTTCTTTAATGCCAAATGCCATTTCAAAACCTACTTTTTTTGCTATCTCGTCGCTTATTTTATTTCCCGAACCAAAAGGATATGCTAAACATATAGGCGCTTTACCTATTTTTTCTTTAATTATTTCTCGTGAGCGCAAGAAATCTAGATAAAGCCTTTCTTTATACTGTTCCATTGTTTCAAGATGTCCATCAATGATTACAGGTCCCATTACCATTGGGATTTTCTTAAAATCATTTGACCTGTAACCGTGGAGGTCATATGTGTGACTCTCAATCTCTATTACTCCGCTGTCTGCCATTTCTTTTGCTTGTTGCCACGTAAAATGCGGTATAACAACTTCGGGTTTTTGCTTGTTTACTTCATCTGGCACATAACTTACTATAATATTTATTTCAGCTTTCATTCCTAATTTTTTAAGTATAGGATATGCATACGTGTAATTGCTTAAATATCCGTCATCAAAAGTTATTACAATAGGTTTTGGTGGCAAAGGCTTGTTGTACAGTACAAAATCTCTGAGCTGTTCTAAAGTTATAGTATGATATCCTGCCGCTTTAAGGTAAAGCATTTGCTTTTCAAATCTTTCTGGGTCAATTATTACACCCCCATACTTTTTAGAATCAAATGTACCTTCTTTTTGAAGGTGATGGTACATTAAAACAGGCACAAATGGCTTTTTAGATTGTGCCTTTGAATGTAGCACTGGAATTGATACAGCAAGTACGATTGTTACCATGATTGTAAGGATGATTAACGCTTTTTTACTCATGTTTTCCAACCTCTCACACAAATTTATCATAAATATATCACATAATTATCACAAATATGTTACAAAAAAGTTAACAAAACATTAAATTTTTTATAAAAGAAATATTTGTAATTCTAAGCCAAGTTTTCTTTTTATGTAATTATAAGGAGTGTGAAGCACTTAGAAGAATCCCGAAGCCCAAAAAAAGATTAATAATAAAATGAAAATTCCCTTTTGTTATGGTATAATTTATACAAAAAGACAAGCAGGAGAAGGATATGTTTAAAAAAGCTTTGTGGTTTGTACTGACTTTATGTATATTTTCCTTGCCAGCTTCTACTTACAATGAAAAATTTACAATGCCAAAAGACGACATAATTTTTATTCCTCTTGACAGCCGGCCTGTAAATACCCAAAATGTAAGCCTTCTGACAAATATGTGGGGGAAAAACTTGATTTTGCCTCCACAAAATGTACTTGATGACTACACAAAGCCGGGAAACTTTGAAGGGCTTAATGAATGGCTTAATGAGGTTATTCCTAGAAGTAACGTTTATGCTGTAGTAATATCACTGCAACAGTATTTGAATGGAGGCCTTATAGCATCCCGTGATATCAAAAACTATAAAGATTATGAAGAAAGACTTTCGCTCCTTTATAAATTTTTGACAGAGAATGAAAACAAAAATATAATCATATTTTCAATAATACCTCGCCTTACGCCTACACAATTTTCCGACTACCAGTATGTAAAATACAGTGACAGACTAAAAGAATTTTCAGAGTTATCTGATAAAGTTGACCTTTTTAACCAAGAAAAGGATAAAACCAGGCTTGAAAAAATAAAAAAAAGCATACCACCTGATGTGCTTACTAAGTACATTGAACTTTTTGAGTTAAATAAAGGAATAAATGAGAAGCTCATTGATTGGACAAAAGAAGGATATATAAAAACACTAGTAATAGGCATTGACGACACACAGAAGTTTAGCATGTCAAATATGGTGGCGCGAAAACTTAACCAATATGCGAAAACACAGCAAATATCGAATAAAGTATACGTACTCCATGGCGCTGATGAAATTGGCATGGAGATAACGGCAAGGCTTGCAAATGAGTACTACAAGCAAATTCCTCGTTTTAATGTCGTTTATGACGTAAAAGACCCTGATAAAGTTATTTTGCCTTATGAAGGAGCAGACCTTAAGAAAATTGTGGAAGAAAAAATTAATTTTATAGGAGGAAAAACCGATTCAAGTGGCGAATGTATATTGTATGTCCATACACATGAAAATTTAGGAATAAAAAACGACATACAAAAATATAAAAATAAAGGACAAATTTTCGGAATAGCAGATGTTGCATATGTTAATATGGCGGATAAAAAATTAATCGACCTGCTCTTTGACTTGAATCCCTTAAGCTTTCTCTATGCGGGCTGGAATACTCCCAGCAACGCAATAGGGACAGTTATATCTGAAATGTCTTTAAAAATGGTCCTTGACAAAAGCATACTTCCTTCTTACAAAGAAGAAGATGCTATAAAAAGTTTTATAGCTTTCTCCTTTATACGTTATGCGGACGACTTTGCCTATCAAGCTGATGTAAGAAATAAAATGTACAAATGGGCAGAGTCAAACCACATGGCAAAAGATAACATAGACAAAAAAACTGCAGATGAAGAACTTTCAATAAAGATGAAGCCCCTTATTAATACAATAAAGGGAAAATATATTGGAGAACTAGTAAAGGCGGGAAATAGTTCTGTTGGCATAAAAGACATAGAAGTGAAAGTGAGATACCCTTGGAACAGAATGTTTGAAATAGAAGTTTTACCTAAAATAATATTACAACAGGGTTCGTAATGTTAAATTAATATTACAGAAATATTACAAATTGGTAACATTTATTGACTCATTAAATACCTGATGCTATAATATAATCAGGTTGTTTATCCAAAACATACTACATGCTCTAAAATGTACTTACATAGGTAAAAAATTTTTGAAAGGCATTATGCCTTTCAAAACAAAAAATATAAAAATTAAAATACAAATACAAGGAGGAGGATTGACTGTATGAAGAACCTCAAAAAGTTAATAGCAGTGGTTCTTACATTCGCATTGGTGTTCAGCGCGATGGCAGTAGGTTTTGCTGCAACGACACCGTTCACCGATGTGAAAGATGATGCACCTTATGCATCAGCAGTGGCTCGTCTGTATGCTCTAAACATTACAAATGGTAATACAGACGGCACATATGGCGTAGATCAGCCAGTTACAAGAGCCATGATGACTGTTTTCGTAAACAGATTATCTGGCTACAGAAATTTAGCTGAAATGGCTAAGAATGATACACCAGCCTTCAAAGATGTTTCAAAGAATTATTGGGCAGTTGGTGACATCAACTTAGCAGCTAAACTTGGCCTTACACATGGTGTAGGCAATGGCATGTTTGACCCAGAAGGAAAAGTAACATATGCACAAGCTCTTGGCTTCATGCTCAATGCCCTTGGCTATAAGAATCTCTCATGGCCATATGGCGTTGTTGCAAAGGCCCAAGATCTTGGATTGACAGCAGGTTTAAATCGTGCTTACAATGATGTTGTAACTCGTGGAGACCTGGCTTTAATAATGGATAAAGCATTAGATCAGCAAATAGTAACATCCTATGATACAAATGGTAATCCTGTATTAGGAAACAAACTTATATCAAAAGTTGCAGATGTTACAAGATATCTTGTAGTTGCAACCCCTGACGTTGACAGCAATGTTGCCCAAGGTAAAGTTTTGGTTCAAGGAATCAAAGATGTAAATTCAGATGGCGTAATTACATTTAAAGCTGCCACAACTATAAATGCTGGTACTGTTGATTTTAACAAATACCTTGGTAAAGTTGTAGATGTTTATTCAATAAAAGGTGGAGACCCTGTATCAGTTGATGTAGTATCTACAGACAAAACATTTACAGCAAAGAGCTTTAACGTAGTATCAAATAGTGTATATAATGATGGAAGTAAAGTTGTAGATATTGATACTCCTGCTAATGTAACTGTAATTTATAACGGTGGAAAAACAACATTGGATCAGGTAGCAACTAAAGTATATGATGGTGCGAATGTAGCATTGACAGATACAAATAACGACGGTAAATATGATTATGCGGTTATTACAGGTGCTTACAAAGCTTCTGTTGTTGTTACAGCTGATGTAAAATCAACTGACAAGTTCCTCAATGTTAACAATGTTTATAATAGCAGCTATAGAATAGCTGGAGATCCGGTAAAGACTGTTGTGGTTACTGGATCAGTTACTAGCTTGACAGATATTAAAGCTGGTGATGTTGTATACTATGCTTCAACAATAGACGGTTCGAAAGTTACACTTCTTGTTGTAAGAAACAAAGTAGAAGGAAAGATAACAAAAGTTGCATATGATGGAAGTACAACAACCGCAACAATCGGCGATAAAGATTATACAGTAGCTCAATACATTAACGGTAATGCAAGTGGTGCAAAAGCTACAGTTGGTCAAGAAGGTACTTTTGTTCTTGACAAAGATGGCAATATCATTGGATTTATAGGCAAACAAGCTACAGCAAATTATGCAGTATTGCTTGCATTTAATGCGAACGACGTATGGAATAACGGCAAAGTAAAACTATTAACTGCTGATGGAAAAGTAAATGTATATTCCACAACTGTTACAAGCACTACCTATGGAACAAATGACATAATAACTTACTCAATTGATTCAAACAATGTTGTTACAGCTATCAATAGTCCGAAGACAGCCGATACTGACAATGTAGTAGCAATTAATGCTTCTGCTGCTTACAATAAAGATACACATGTCTTAACAGTAAGTGGAACAACTTACTATATGACAAACAATACTGTAATATTTAATTACAATTCTACTGATGATAGCTACTCAACAGTTAAATTGTCAGACATAACAAAAGATACATTAAATGTAAAGCAGTTAGTTGCTGATCAATATGGCTATGTTAAAGCTATATACCTCAATGAAAGCAGCTTAACAGCTGAGCAAAGCGTATCATCAACAGTATACGGATATGTAACAGGAGTGACAACAATAGACCTTGGCAGTGGTAATACTCAGTACAAGCTAAATGTATTAGTGAATGGTTCAGAGCAAACATACACAACAAAAGTTAACTTGACACCTACACCTTCTACAGGAGCGGCTGCTATAGGTCTTGACAGCAATAATGTTATTGTCAGCTTTGCGTCTAAAGCCTCTGCTGATGTACAAGATGCCAAAGTTAATAGCTACAATGTATATGGCATTACAACTGACAAAGGCACCTTTGCATTAAGTCCAAATGTGACAGTTGTAACAAAAGACAGCAGCGGTAACTATGTATTAGCACAACTTGGCGATCTTGCAGCGGGTACTACAGTTGACCTGTACAAGGATTCAACAGGTAGAATAGCAGTAATAGTCATAAAATAACATCAAACAACCATAATGAGTCCTCCTCCTTGGGGGACTCTTTTATTTTCTCTCAAACAGGCATTGCCTGTTTTATTTTTTTGCCTATTGACAAAACAAAAATGATAATATATAATCAAAATTGAGCAAAATCAATCACATTTGAGCGGGATAATATTGAATGGATGTGAATGAATATGAGTATATCTGATAGAATGTTTGGTGAGGAGAGACGCTTAAAGATTGCGGAAATTATAAGTAAGGATAAAAGTATCAGTGTTTCTGAGCTTAGCAAACTCTTTAATGTTTCTGAATCTACAATAAGAAGAGATTTGCATGTACTGGAGGAAAAGGGTTTCATACAGAGGACTCACGGTGGTGCGATATTGAATGCTGGCACTCATTATGAGCCTGCATTTTTTGAAAAAGAAGATGTAGAACTTGAGGCAAAAAGGAAGATAGGTAAAATTGCTGCTTCAATGATAGAAGAAGGAGATTCTATAATTTTAGATGCTGGTACGACTACTCTTGAGATAGCGCGAAATCTAAAAAATATGAAACTTACTGTTGTCACAAATTCACCTCTTATTGCTATAGAACTTTCAAAACACGAGGATATTGAGCTTATTGTGACAGGGGGTATACAGAGGTGGAGGACTAAGGCTTTAGTTGGTCCTATTGCTGAAATGGTGATAAGACAGTTTAAAGTGGATAAGGCTTTTATAGGCACAAATGCTATATCTTTTGAGGATGGGCTTATGACTCCAGACTTAATTGAGGCCAATACAAAAAAGGCCATGTGTGATGTGGCAAGTGAAGTTTATATAGTAGCAGACCACACTAAATTTGGGAAAAAATCTTTTGTTAAATTTGCAGATATAAAGGACATTACGGCAATAATAACAGATGATGAGGTTGATTATGAGATAGTGAGAAAATATGAACAGGCAAATATAGATATAGTAAGCTTTGGAAAGGATGAAAATAATGATAACGACGGTAACGGCGAATCCAGCAATTGACAGGACAATAATTGTTGAGGATTTGAAACTTGGTTATGTAAATAGGGTAATTCGATCAAGAGTAGACGCTGGGGGAAAAGGTATAAATGTCGCTAAAAACCTTAAAAATTTTGGAGACGATGTTATTGCTCTCGGATTTATAGGACCTAATGCTAAATATATAATCGATTCTTTGGAAGATGAAGGCATAAAAACTGACTTTGTGAAAATAAAAAATGAGACGAGGACAAATATAAAGATTTCTGATATTTCAAGGATGGAAGTTACTGATTTGAATGAATATGGCCCTCATGTAAGCGAAGAAGAAATAGAGCTACTTAAAAAAAGTATATGTAAATATGCTAAAGAGTCAAAAGTGCTTGTGCTTTCAGGAAGTTTACCACAAGGAGTGCCAAAGACTTTTTACAAAGACATAATTAGAGAAGTAAAAAGCGGTGATTTAAAAATAATTCTTGATGCTGACAAAGAAGCGCTTTTATACGGCATAGAAGAAAAGCCTTACATGATAAAACCTAATGTGCAGGAGTTAGAAGATGCAGTAGGCAAAAAGCTTGAAAGTTTAGAAGAGGTTATTGAAGAAGGGAAAAAGCTGAAGGATTCAGGCATAGAAATAGTTGCGATTTCTATGGGAGGCCGCGGCAGTGTTGTGATAACAAAGGAAGGGATATATAGGGTAATGCCAGTAAAAGTTGAAGTAAAAGGGACAGTTGGGGCAGGAGATGCCTTTGTTGCAGGCTTTGCCCATGGAATATACAAAGGACTTCCGATTGAGGAGACAATAAAAATAGCAGCAGCTTTATCTACCTCCGTTGTCATGAAAGAAGGCACAAGAGCAGGCACTCTTGAGGAGGTAAATATATTAAAGGATAAGATTGAAATAGAGAGGATAGAAAGGTGAGGGAAATGGAAATAAAAGATGTATTGAACGAAAAAATGATGGTTTTTGACCTAAAGGCAAAGGACAAAAATGGAGTGTTGGAAGAGTTAGTGAGTGTTTTAAAAGAAAATGAAGTTGTAGATGATGAAGAAGGCTTTTTAGAAGTGGTGAAAAGAAGAGAAGAAGAGTTTTCTACAGGTATAGGCTATGGGGTGGCAATACCGCATGGTAAAAGTAGTCTGATAAAAAAGGTCTCAATTGTATTTGGCAAATCTCGTGAAGGGATTGATTATAACTCAATGGATGGTAAACGGGCACATTTATTTTTCTTAATTGCTGTGCCAGACAACTCTGATGAGCTGCACCTTAAAGTTTTGGCTGAGCTTTCAAGGTCTTTAATGCATAAGGAGGTGAGAAAGGAGTTAGAAAAAGCTTCGACACCTGAGGAAGTCATAAACGCTTTTAGAAAATAATTTTTAGAAAGGGGATTAGTTATGAAAAAAGTAGTTGCTGTTACGGCCTGCCCTACAGGTATTGCCCATACCTATATGGCAGCGGAAAATCTTCAGATGGCAGCCAAAGAGATGGGAGTAGATATAAAGGTAGAGACGCAAGGTTCAATAGGTGCAGAAAATCAGCTTACTGAGGAAGATATAAAAGCTGCAGATGCTGTAATAATAGCAGCGGCAACTAAAGTTGACAAATCGAGATTTGCAGGAAAACCTATACTTGAGGTATCTGTCGAAGAGGCTATAAAGAATGCGAAAGGACTTATTGAAAAAGCTCTGAAGATGGAAAAACCAAAAGACTATGTGGAAAAAGTAGAAGAAATTCATAGAGAGAGGTCAGCTCAAAGAACAGGTGCATACAAACACTTGATGACAGGCGTTTCTTATATGATACCTTTTGTAGTTGCAGGCGGTATTTTAATTGCGCTTTCTTTCTTCTGGGGATATAAAGCCTTTGAGGTGGAAGGAACTCTTCCTTGGGCTTTGATGAAAATTGGCGGCGGCTCAGCCTTTGCATTGATGGTTCCGATTTTGTCAGGTTATATAGCATTTTCTATAGCAGATAGACCTGGCCTTGTACCCGGTATGGTAGGCGGTATGCTAGCAGTATCTACTGGAGCAGGATTTTTAGGTGGCATAATTTCAGGATTTTTAGCAGGATATACGATAGTTTATCTGAAAAGGTTAATAAAGCTTCCTAAAACATTAGAAGGTCTAATGCCAATACTCATATTGCCGGTATTATCGACTTTGATAGTAGGATTACTAATGATATATGTAATTGGTTCTCCAATGAAAGCTATAATGACATCTTTGACTGCCTGGCTTACAGGAATGAGCTCTACAAATGCAGTTATTTTTGGAGCAATATTAGGACTTATGATGGCTTTTGACATGGGTGGTCCTGTAAACAAGACAGCTTATACTTTCGCAACGGGTCTTTTAGCATCAAATGTTTTTGCTCCAATGGCAGCAGTAATGGCAGCTGGTATGACTCCTCCACTTGGGCTTGCTCTTGCGACAGTTCTTTTTAGGGATAGATTTACAAAGGAAGAGATAGAAGCAGGTAAAGCAGCATGGGTTTTGGGTGCTTCCTTTATAACAGAAGGTGCTATACCATTTGCAGCGGCAGACCCCTTTAGAGTGATACCTTCTATAATGGTGGGTTCTGCTGTAACAGGTGCTCTTTCAATGCTTTTCCACATTGAACTTCGAGCTCCTCACGGAGGTATATTTGTAATACCAATAGCCGTGTCAAACCCGCTTCTTTACATTGGAGCAATAGCGGTAGGAACTGTGGTTACTGCTCTTATGATAGCAGTGCTTAAAAAGAAAGTTGATTAAAAAATTGGGGTAAGCAAGAGCTTGCCCCTAATTTTTTATTTGCATACAGTTTAGGTATAAATGAGAATTTTAATTATTTCTAGATGACAGTGTAAGGATGCTATATTGCTACGAGGAGCATTAGCAAGATATAAAAGTGAAGAGCTTAGAGAGAAAGAAAGTGAAGCTTGGACAAGTGCGGTGATGGAAAAATAGGAATACTCAAAAGTCATTGCCTAAGGAAAATGGATTTTGTACTTTTACTTTGCTAAAATACTGGCCTGAATTTAAATCTTCGCTCCATATTATATTACAATCCAGGTTGATTGCACTAACGATTATAAGCGAATCCCAGAAAGAAATCATGTAGCGTTGTGAAACTTTAATTGCGTCAAGTATATCTTCAAAATCTATTATATTTAGTTTCCAACTCTTAAAAGCTGAAATAATTTCTGCTGCTTCAGCTGGAATCAAAGGTTTTTTTACTTTTCTTGTAATTGTTACATAAAATTCTTGAAGCACTTGTGTGCTTAAGCATCCATTTCTTTCGTACCATAATTCTTTTAGTAGTTCTTTTGCAATTTCATGTTTTTTACCAGCAGATACATCATGAGCGTAAACTAAAATATTTGTATCAATGAACTGCAAATTTCTATTATCTTTCATATAAATCTTCTCTCCTCCAGGTAACTTTTCCCTCTGTACCTAAATCAAAACCTTTTTCTAATATTTTTATATGATATAACCTAGCATTTTCATAGGAGTCTTCTTTTTTTACTATTTCTTCTAGCGTTTCTGTTAAAAGCCTAGATACTGATGTATTTTTATCTATAGCTATATGTTTTATCCTTTGTAATAAATTTTTAGGTAAAGACAATGTGATGTTCTGCGTTTCTATTTTTTGCCTTTCTCTATTCATAATATCACCTCCACGTAATTTAGTATAACACATTTTTACGTGTAAATCAATTGTTATGTTAACAAATGCATAGATATAAGCCAAGGAAAATTTATATGGTAAAGAACGTGAAATTTTGCTAGGTACAATGATAGAGAATGACAAAGAAAGCAAATAGAAATAAAGAAATTGGGTAAAAACTTACCCAATTTCTTATTCTATATCTATTTTTCTTCCCTTTGGTTTGCTTGGATGTAATTTTGGCATTGTGATTTTGAGTATGCCATTTTCAAATTTGGCAGTAGTTCTTTCAGGGTCTACTTCCGCAGGTAGTTCTATTCTTCTGGCAAAACTTCCGTAATATCTTTCTCTCATGTAATAATTTTTATTTTCTCTTTCTTCATCTACTGTGGTTTGTCCTTTTATTTCCAATATGTTGTCATAAACATTTATTTCAATGTCTTTTTTGTCAACGCCTGGTAGTTCAGCTGTTGCGACTATTTCTGTTTCAGATTCGGTGATGTCTACTCTTGGCCGAGAAAATAGACCTGAAATAGAGGGGAAGTTTACATCAAAAATGCTTGGCAAATTTCTAATATTAAAATCAAATGGCCAATCCCACCAGTCACGTCCTCGCCTCATTAAACTCATTTACATCACCTCCATATTTTTCTATTATTTATTATATCACATTGATTAAGTTTTGCAATTATTAGGTTTCTCAAAATCTTCACATTTAATTCTTACTTTTTTATTCTTTTTATGTTAAAATTTATAAGAGTGAGACTGACGATGTCAAAAAGGAAGTGATTGGATGCGTCCAGATGAAAAAGATGTAAGTAAGTTGTACTTTTTTGTCATGTTACTTTTCATAACAGTGGGATATTTGGTGCAAAAGGCTTCTTTATATATAGGTATAGTCATCACAGAATTTTTTCTTGTTTTACTGCCTGTTATTCTTTATCTTTTTTTAAAAAAATACGATGTAAAATATGTTTTAAGGTTGAATCCTATAAAAGGGAAACAAGTTTTTCTAGTGATAATAATAGCTATTTTAGGCTGGATAGTGTCGGGTTTTTTTGCACTTTTGACAAATTATTTTCTATCTAAACTGGGTAAAATTCCCGTGATGCCTATACCTGCAGCTTCCAATATACAAGAACTTTTTATTCAAATTTTAATATTTGGAGCTGTAGCTGCCTGTTGCGAAGAAATATTTATGCGGGGACTTGTGATGAGAAGTTTTGAAATGAGGGGTTCTATAAAAAGTATTTTTATAACCGCTATATTCTTTGCAATGCTTCATTTAAATGTACAAAATTTTTTGAGTATACTTTTTCTCGGCAGTTTATTGGGATATGTGGTGTATAGAACTAATTCCATATATGGGGGAATGATAGGCCATTTCACAAATAACACTATTTCTGTTTTACTGTCCTATTTCATAGCACAACAAAACTTAGGAAAAACGACTTCATTACAACAGGTAGATATTCCATTTATTGCTGTTATTAGTTATGGGATTTTTGCATTATTTGCTGCTATTCTTTTGTATGTGCAATTAAGATATTTGAAGAAAGTAACTGACCCATATGTTATCCGCGGTACTACAAAGTTAAAAGAAGACTTACATATTTTCTTGCATTGGCCTGTACTTTTATCAGTGTTAGTATTTTTGTATAAAATTACTGAGCAGATATTAAAAATAGCTGGGGTTATGTAAGGAATACTTAAAAGAAAATGAAAACTGTTGACGTAAATAAAAGAATAGTATAGAATAATAGATAGAAAAGATGCAATCGGTTTCATTTTGAAGGTGGTGGTATAATGAATGTTACGATTAAAGATGTGGCAAAAAGGGCAAATGTTGCTCCTTCTACTGTTTCAAGGGTTATTGCGGATAATCCTCGTATAAGCAAAGAGACAAAAGAGAGAGTTTGGAAGGCAATGGAGGAATTGGGGTATTATCCAAACGCCATTGCCAGAAGCCTTGCAAGCAAAGTGACAAATACTTTGGGACTTATAATGCCTCGCTCGACAGAAGAAGCTTTTTCGAATCCTTTTTTCCCTGAAGTTATGAGGGGAATAAGTGTTGTTGCCCATAAAGAAAAGTATGATTTGCTTTTGTCGACATCTGGAAATCAAGAAGAGGAAAAAGAAGCGGTTATAAATATGGTAAAGGGCAAACGAGTAGATGGAATAATTCTTTTATCTTCTCGTACAACCGATGAACTTATACCTTGGTTGAGAGATGAGAAATTTCCTTTTGTAGTTATAGGTAAACCTTTGGATGCCAAAGGTGTGTATTGGGTCGATAATGACAATATAGGGGCTTCTAAACTTGCTACTAATTACCTTATTAAACATGGGCATAAAAAAATTGCTTTTATAAGTGGTTCATTGGAATATGTAGTGAGTTTAGACAGATTAGACGGTTATAAACTTGCCCTTGAAGAAAATGGGATATCTTTTAATAGAAAGTTGGCGGAACAGGATGATTTTTCAGAAGATGGTGGATACAGGGCGATGATGAGGATTTTGGATAGAGAAAAACCTACTGCGGTTGTTGTCACTGATGATATTATGGCATTTGGTGTTATAAGGGCTGCAATAGATAAAGGATATAGAGTTCCTGAGGATATATCGATAGTAGGGTTTAACAACATCCCCTTGTCAGCTTTTGCAAATCCGCCTCTTACCACAATAGATATTTCTACATTTGATTTGGGTATTAAGTCTGCAGAGCTTTTGATTGCTAGGTTAAAGCAAAAAGAAATTGACACAGACCACATCATTGTACCTGTAAAGCTTGTGGAAAGGAAATCTTGTGTTGCAAGATAAAAAGAGCAGACTTCTCAAGTTGAAGTCTGCTTTTAAAAAAATTTATAAGGAGGTGTTTTTTATGATTGGGACTACCAAACTCAATATTGAGGAAATTTATAAAAATGAAATAGAAAAAATAAAAAATCAGATTATTAAACAGTTTAATCCAGAAAAAATAATTTTATTTGGTTCCTGTGCTGCAAATACGATAAAGTTTGATAGCGATATAGATTTATGTATTGTTATTGATACCGAAAATAAAAGAAAAATTAAAACAGAACTATATGGTATTGAACACAGTATTCCACTAGATATAATAGTTTACACACCGGAAGAATGGAATAAACACATAAAGAGCAAGCAAAGTTTTGCTTATATAATAAATTCAGAAGGGGTTGTTTTATATGACAGACAGTAAATATTATCAGGATTGGTTTAAAAAAGCAGAACAAGACCTGAGAGCTGCTGATATTCTTCTAAGATTTGAGGAATATATGATACAGTAGCATTTCATTGCCAACAGGCTGTAGAAAAATACTTAAAAGGATATTTGATATTTTGTGGTTCTTCTATTAAAAAGACACATGATTTAACTGTGTTATGTAATATGTGTACTAATTATGATGAGGGTTTTAAAGATTTTTTTGACGACTGCAAATTTCTAACTGTTTTTTATAATGAAATTAGATATCCACCTGCTGAAACTTATGAAGAAGTTACAAAAGAGGAGGCACAAAAAGCATTTGAAATAGCTCAAAAGATTAGAGGCTTTGTATTAGAACAAATTAATAGTTAGATATATAAAATTAAACAAAATGATTTCACCTTACTAGAAGTAATTAGTGAAATCATTTTGAAGGAATTCCGTATTTTTACATTCCTACAGCTTTTTTATAGTCTTTTAGGAACATTTCTCCTACTTCGTAGATATTTCCTGCTCCAATTGTTAATACTAAATCTCCTGCTTTTGCATTTTTGTTTAAATACTCCATTATAGAGTCGAAGTCTTTTAAGTACAAAACATCCTTCCCCTTTTGAGAGATTAGTTCCACTAAATCTTTAGAAGAAACAATTCCTGTATCTTTTTCTCTTGCGGCGTATATGTCTGCTATTATTATTTTATCTGCATTGTCAAAGGATTCCGCAAACTCATTGAGCAAGGCTTTAGTTCTAGAGTAAGTGTGGGGCTGGAATATACAGATAATTCTTTTGTGAGGATAGTTTTTTGCTGCTTCTAAAGTCGCTTTTATTTCAGCAGGATGATGAGCATAGTCATCCACAATTGTTATGCCGTCTACTATTCCTTTTATTTCGAATCTTCTATGGGTGCCTTTGAATTCAGTTAAATAATGAGAAGCTTTTTTTATGTCGATTCCTACAAGGTGACTTACTGCCAAAGCAGCTAAAGCGTTGTAAACATTATGCTTTCCGGGTATTGACAATTTGAAATTGCCCATATATTCCTCTTTATAATAAACGTCAAAAATAGCACAGCCTTTATCATCAAACCCTATGTTTTTTGCTTTCCAATCACTATCTTTGTAAATACCATAAGTAACAATATTTTTATTTAGCCCATTTACGACATACATAGTGTTGGCATCGTCTTTACAGGCTACCACGTATCCATCTGGTGGAACTAAACTGGCGAATTGTCTAAAAGATTGTTTTATGTTGTCGATATTTTTGAAATAATCTAAGTGGTCTGAGTCAACGTTTAGGATGACAGCTATGTAAGGATAAAATTTTAAGAAACTATCTGTATATTCACAGGCTTCTGTGACAAAATATTCACTGTTTCCAACCCTCACATTTCCTCCTATTACATCTACTTCTCCACCTACTAAAACTGTAGGGTCATATCCCATACCGTTGAATATTACGGATATTAAAGATGTAGTAGTTGTCTTTCCATGACTTCCAGAAACAGCAATGCCGTATTTGTATTTTTTCATAATGAGGCCTAAAAGGGTAGCCCTGTCTATAGTAGGTATATTTAATTCTTTAGCCTTTTGATATTCAGGATTGTCTTCATGGATAGCAGCCGTATACACTACTAAATCGGCACCTATGACACTATTTTCATTGTGAGGTATTGTTATAACTGCTCCTTCCTGTCTTAATTTTTCAATTATATGAGAATTTTTTATATCCGAGCCTGTTACTGCATGACCGTTATTCAAAAGTATATGAGCTAAACCGCTCATACTTATACCGCCAATTCCTATAAAATGCACTCTTTTGAAGTTCTCAAGGTTTATATTCATAATTAATCGCCTCTCTCAGTTCTTATTAACTATTATTGCCTTTTCATGGTTAAAATATGATTAAAGCTTGTCAAAGGGAACAAATATTTTATAAAAAAATTATATCACATATTGCAGAAAAATGAACTTTTAAATATAATTTTGGTATAAAATTTGTATGTGTGGAGGTTATTTTTTATGGATAAGTACAAACGGTATGAGCGATTGGCAGCAATCGTTAAGATATTTAGTGAAAATCCCAATACCCTCATAAATTTAGAATATTTTATGAATTTTTTTGGCATAGCCAAATCTACTGCCTCTGAAGATATCGATATTTTAAAGAATGTGATAGAAAAATTTAATTTTGGCAAATTAATTACATTGCCTGGAGCTGGTGGTGGAGTAAAGTACATTCCTATATCTGATATTAAAAGTTATTTGCCCTTTGTAGAAGAAATAAAGGAAAAGTTAAAAGACCCTTCTAGAATAATTCCCGGTGGGTTTCTATATACTGCCGATTTAATTTATTCTCCCAATATTGTAACAAAAATTGGTGAGATTTTAGTGCTTCCTTTTTTGGATAAGGAAGTTGATGCAATTGTAACTGTGGAGACCAAGGGTATACCTATTGCCTTAATGTGTGCAAGGACGCTTAATGTTCCACTTGTAATAATTAGAAAAGATAGTAGAGTTACAGAAGGATCTTTTGTGTCTATTAATTATATTTCTGGTTCTCAAAGGCACATACGCTCTATGTCTTTGGCTAGAAGGTCTTTACAGAAAGGTTCTAAAGTATTATTGATAGATGACTTTATGAAAGCAGGTGGGACGATTAAAGGTATGATGGAGCTTATGGAGGAATTTGACGCTGAAGTGGTTGGTGCAGGAGTTATGATTTCGACGGAAAAACCGGAGAATAAGCTGGTAGATAATTACATTTCAGTTTTCGTGTTAAAAAATATGGAAGAAGACAAAAATATAATTGATATTGAAATAAGTGATTGGATATTGAAAGGTTAAAAGGAATAAAAATTTTTTAAAAATTTTTCAGGATTTTAGTTTTTGCTGAAGGAAATTTTAATTTTGTGGCGAATATTTATAAAGTAAAAGGTTTTAATGTAGGTGGTGGACACGCCGAAATTACGCTTGTGGAGATTGCAAAAAAGATAAGCGATCGATGAAACAAGAAGCTCAAGAATTAGAGCAGTTCCACAATGCTAACATAGGTTTTAACTTCAGGAAGGTGGTGAGCTTATGGAAATTACAGACGTAAGGGTGAGAAAACTTAATGAGGAAGGCAAAATGAAGGCTGTAGTTTCTGTAACCTTTGACAATGAATTTGTGGTTCACGATATAAAGGTTATAGAAGGCCAAGATGGGCTGTTTATTGCTATGCCCAGCAGAAAGACTCCTGGAGGGGAGTTTAAGGATATTGCTCACCCTATAAATTCAGATACAAGAAATAAGTTGCAAAGCGCTATACTTAAAGAATATGAAAAGGCAAAAGAACAGGGAGCTGCACATAATGAATAAAAAGGAGCTTGTCTCCTTTTTATTTTTTTTGTTGAACTTTGTTGCAATTATAGTTAAAATAGTATAGGATATCAGAATTAAATTTAAGAGGGTGTGGAAAAATTGGAAGGGCTAGTGACGCTTATTTTAGCTGCAGGGCTAGGGAAAAGGATGAAATCTAAGCATCCTAAGGTGGTTCATAAAGTTTGTGGCAAACCGATGATAGAATGGGTAGTAGATGCGGTAGAAGAAATAGGAAGTAGCGAAGTGATTGTAGTAGTCGGACACAAAGCAGAAGAAGTTAAGGAAGTTTTAAAAGAAAGAGTGAAGTATGCTTATCAACAAGTGCAGTTAGGGACGGGCCATGCCGTAATGATGGCGGAGGACTTACTCCCTGATGAAGGGAATGTAATGATTTTGACAGGAGATACTCCTCTTATTACCTCCAATACCTTAAAAGAATTAATAAATTTTCATATTAAAGAGGGCAACAGTGTTACTATTTTGTCTTCAGTATTAGAAGACCCAACCGGTTATGGGAGAATAATAAGGGATGGAAATGGAAACGTTATAAAAATTGTGGAAGATAAAGATGCAACAGAAGAAGAAAAACGCATCCATGAGATAAATTCTGCCATGTACGTTATGGATATACCCAAACTGAAGAAGGCATTAAGGAGAATAACCAATAATAACGCACAGGGTGAATATTATCTGACGGATGCTGTGGAAATTATAAGAGATATGGGTGGAAAAATTGTAGCTTTTACTGTATCATCAGAAGAGATAACGGGAGTAAATTCAAGGGTGCAACTTTTTGAAGCAGAAAAAATAATGAGAAAACGGATTAATTATCGTCACATGGAAAATGGAGTAACAATAGTGGACCCCGAGACCACTTATATAGGAGCTGATGTGGAGATTGGAGCAGATACTATAATAATGCCTGGTTGTGTTATAGAAGGGAAAACTAAAATAGGGAGTGATTGTGAAATAGGGCCTAATTGTAGGATTGTTGATTCAGAAATTGGTGATGGATGTAGTATAATGTATTCTGTAATACTCTCTTCAAAAATAAAAAATAATGTTAAAATCGGGCCTTTTGCTCACATAAGGCCAGAAACTGTGATACAAAGTAATGTCAAAATAGGGGATTTTGTAGAGATAAAGAAATCTATAATTGATGAAGGAAGTAAAGTTCCTCATCTTACCTATGTAGGAGACGCGGAAATTGGTAAAAATGTCAATATGGGATGTGGATCTATTACAGTCAACTATGATGGGAAACAAAAGCACAAGACAATAATAGGAGATAATGTTTTTGTGGGGTGTAATGTAAATCTTGTAGCGCCAGTGAAGATTGGAAGTAATGCTTATGTCGCTGCTGGCTCAACTATAACAGAGAATGTTCCCGAAGGAGCCCTTGCCATAGCCAGAAGTAGGCAAACCAATAAAGAAGGTTGGGTTCAGGAAAGAATAAAAAAAGGGAGGCTTTAAATTAAATGGCAAGATATACTAATTCTCTCAAGATTTTTACTGGAAATTCAAATCCTAAGTTAGCCAATGAAATAGCAGAGCATTTGGGGCTTAAGCTTTGTGACTCAGAAGTAGGGACTTTTAGTGATGGCGAGATTAGTGTAAAGATCGGCGAAAGTGTAAGAGGGGCAAGTGTTTTTGTGATACAGTCAACTTGCGCACCTGTCAATAACAACTTAATGGAATTATTGATAATGATTGATGCTTTTAAAAGGGCGTCTGCAGCTGAAATTAATGCAGTTATACCTTACTATGGTTATGCAAGACAAGATAGAAAAGCAAAGCCGAGGGACCCAATTAGTGCTAAGCTTGTAGCCGACCTTATAACTGCAGCAGGAGCTCACAGAGTTGTTACAATGGACCTGCATGCTCCGCAGATACAAGGGTACTTTAATATTCCTGTTGACCATCTTTTAGGAGGGCCAATACTTGCAAAATATTTTCTTGAAAAAGATTTGGGAGATGATGTTGTAGTTGTTTCACCAGACCATGGCAGTGTGACAAGAGCTAGATATTTTGCAGAGAAACTTAATGCTCCTCTTGCAATTATTGACAAAAGAAGGCCAAAAGCCAACGTAGCAGAGATAATGAATATAATAGGTGATGTTAGAGGGAAAAAGGTTATTTTGGTAGATGACCTTATTGATACTGCTGGTACGTTGGTACAAGGGGCGGAAGCCCTTATTGATAATGGTGCTACTGAAGTTTATGCTTGTGCAACCCATGGGGTGTTGTCAGGACCTGCCATTGAGAGATTGAAAAAATCGCCAATAAAAGAATTGGTTATTACCGATACAATTCCTCTTACCGAAGAGAAAAAAATTGAAAAAATTAAAGTGAGGTCTGTAGCTCCTTTGTTTGCAGAAGCAATTTTGCGAATCCACGAGGGCATGTCTGTCAGTAAATTGTTCGAATAGGCACTTATGGTGCCTTTTTTATTATTATCCTTAAAATTTTATGATATAATTTAAGCAAGGAAACTCGGCATAGAGGGTGGTTTTGTGGGAGAGAATCCAAAGATTTATGTAGTGGATGATGACAAGAATATATGTGAAATAGTGTCTTTGTACCTTGAAAAAGAGGGATTTGAAGTAGAACAAATATACGATGGACAAACAGCCTTAAAGAAGATCCAAACTAATCCACCAAGGCTCGTCATACTTGACATAATGTTACCAGGGATTGATGGTATTGCTCTTTGCAGAGAAGTCAGAAAATTTTCAAAGGTGCCTATAATAATGCTTACTGCAAAAGGGGATACTCTTGATAAGGTATTGGCTTTAGAGATTGGCGCTGATGACTACATTGTAAAGCCCTTTGATGGGAAAGAATTAATAGCAAGAGTTAAAGCGGTTTTAAGAAGGTATGAGCCGGAAAGCGATGAAAGGCGGGCTGTTTCTTACCCAGACCTTTATGTAAGTTTGAGCGAATATAAGGTTGTTTATAAAGGGAAAAATGTGGATTTGACTCCCAAGGAGTTAGAACTTTTATATTTTTTATGTACGCATCCTAACAGGGTTTTCACAAGAGACCAGCTGTTAGAAAATGTATGGGGTTATGATTATATGGGAGATAGTCGCACGGTAGATGTTCATATAAAACGACTTAGAGAAAAAATAGGAGATGGCATTAATTGGAAACTTACTACCGTATGGGGTGTAGGTTATAAATTTGAGGTGAACTAAATTTGACCAAAAATAGTCTTTTTAAAAAACTTTTTATAAGCAACATAATTATAATCCTTATTACTTTGTCTATTCTTTCAGGAATGTTTTATCTGATGTTTCAAAACTATTACTTTGCTGACAAAGAAAAAATAATGTTAGAAGAGGCTCAAGAAATAAATGCAATTTTAAATGAATTTGCGGTAGGAGACATAAACATAGATAAATGGAATCAAGAATTAGATGTTGTCACTAGGTTGATTAATGCTACTGTATGGATTGTAGATAAAGAAGGGTTAATTTACAGTCAATCGCATAAACATGGCAAAGCTTGGACGGGGGTAAGCCTCAGTAAATATGAAATAAAAAGTATTTTAGATGGACAATCTGTTGTAAAAAAAGGATATTTTGGTGGAAGATTTAATCAACCTGTTTTAACAGTGGGAGTGCCTCTTGTCATAAAGGGCCGGATTGAAGGGGCCATATTTATGCATGCTCCTTTGACAGAAATGAATAAAACTATTATTAACATCTTTCTTTTAATGCTTTTATCTGGAGGAGTAGCTCTTATAATAGGTTTTGTGCTCATTTCTTATACTTCCAGCAAAATATCTCAGCCTCTTAAAGAGATGAGTTTAGCTGTTCAGCAATTAGCCAAAGGGAATTTTTCTGCCAGGGTACAGCATAGAGAAGAAGATGAGATAGGGGAGTTGGCTAAGTCCTTTAATGTTATGGCAAAAGAGTTAGAACAGTTAGAAGACATGAGAAAAGATTTTGTGGCAAATGTTTCCCACGAATTGAGGTCTCCATTAACTTCTATACAGGGATATATAGACGGAATATTAGACGGTACTATTCCGGTAGAAAAAGCTTGCGATTATCTTAAAATAGTGCAAAAAGAAACGAGGAGAATGTCTCGACTCATAGACGATTTTCTTGAAATGACTAAGCTTGAGTCAGGGCAATTTCCACTACACAAGACGGAATTTGATATAAATGAACTTATAAGACTTGCAGTTATAAAATTTGAAAAAAGAATAGTGGAAAAAGATCTCACCGTTAAAGTTGATTTTGAAGAAGACCGACGAATAGTAATAGCTGATAAGGACAAGATAGAGCAAGTTTTGTCAAATCTTATAGATAATGCAATAAAATTTTCCAAAGAAAAAGGTATAATCCACATTTTTACTGAAACAAAAGATGACAAGGTATTTATTACTATAAAAGATAATGGAATAGGTATCTCTCCTGAAGACCAAGAGCATATATGGGACAGATTTTATAAAGCGGACAAGTCGAGGGGAAAAGATGGTGCAGGTCTTGGGCTTTATATCGTAAAGCGTATTATAAATGCTCATAACGAGGAAATATGGGTAGAAAGCAAAATAGGCAGAGGTGCTGCCTTTACTTTTACTTTGCCGGTGAAAAAGTTTTAAAAAATTGCAACAAAATATTTACACTTTGTTAACACTTTATTCATAAATAAAGGATATAATAATATTTGAAAGTGACAAATGCCTCTCCTTGACCTCCCTTTTCAGCGGTCCAAGCGAATACTTGGACCGCACTTTATTTATAAAAAGCAGTGCAAAAAATTTTTTAATAAAAATTACTTAAAATCTTTACATCGTGTTCATAATTTGTTAATAAAAGAAGGTTATAATTAAAAAAAAGAACAAAAGGAGGGGTAATATGGATTACGAAAAAGACTTTGAAAATAAAATTGAGAAAAATGATACTGAACATGATATGACTTTACCAGAAAATAAACTAGGAGAGACTTCCAACGAGGAAAAAATGTACCAAGAAATAATTGAGGAGCAGCAACCTTATGAGAAGTTTGAAACTTCTATGATACCTTCTAACGTAAAATTTAGAAACAATAAAAAGAGCCTTGGCAAAATGGTTAAAAGATTTAGAAGAAGGATGCTAGCTTATTTTATCGCAGTAGCGTTAGTGGCAGCTTTAATCGGCGGAGGAATTACGGGGGCTGTAATGAAATACTATGGAAGCCAAAATAATGCGTCAGCTCAAGTTGTTACAAGATATTTACCTCTAAATACTACTTCGTCAGACGAAAGCGGCATTTTAAATCTGATACCCAACATTTACAAAATAGTGAGTCCAGCAGTTGTAGAAATTGATACAAGTGCTGCTTATACCAATGGTTATAGAACAGGATATGTTCCAAAAGGTAGCGGCTCTGGTTTTATAATAAGTTCGGATGGATATATTGTTACCAATAACCATGTAATTGATGGAGCATCAAAAATTACAGTAAAACTTTTAGATGGAAGAAGTGCTGATGCAAAACTTATAGGAAAAGATGAAAGAACAGACCTCGCAGTAGTTAAAATAAATCTTTCTAATTTACCTGTTGTAGAATTAGGTGATTCTTCAAAGCTTCAACCGGGTGAACTGGCTATTGCTATAGGAAATCCTTTGGGAAGTTCTTTTGCAGGTTCGGTCACTGCTGGTATAATAAGCGGGCTTAACAGAAACCTCCAAAGTGATTATGGACCTGTCAAACTTATACAAACAGATGCAGCTATTAATCCTGGCAACAGTGGAGGACCCCTTGTAAATAGTAAAGCAGAAGTCATAGGTATAACAAGTGTTAAGCTTACTTCACTAGGGTCAAGTATTCAGGACCCGTTTGGAATGTTTCAAAGTCAAGGGACTCCTATTGAGGGTATGGGTTTTGCAATTCCAATAAACGAAGCTAAACCTATAATTGACCAAATAATAAAATATGGTTATGTAGAAAGACCTATGATGGGTATAGGTGCTCAAACCATTACAGAACAAGATGCACAACGATATAATTTGCCTGTAGGGGTATATGTAGTTCAGGTTCAGCCAAATAGTGGAGCAGAACAAGCTGGAATTCAACCAGGAGATGTGATAATAAAGGTTGACGGTAAAGACATTACTTCCTTTGAGGATTTACAAGGAGTACTAGATGACCACAAAGTTGGAGATGTAATAAAGGTGACAATTTGGAGAAATGGCAGAACATTTACAGTTAATGTAAAATTACAAAGCAGTGCAAACTTTCAATAAATGAAATAAAGGCCTCCTTCGTACAAAAGATTACCGGCAAGTGACTTGCCGGTAATCTTTTGTGCATGTTATAGCTTTTTTTTGCTTAATCATGTATAATTAATTTGATAAGGAAGGGTGGTTGTATGTTCATAATTGCAGGTTTAGGAAATCCTGGTATAGAATATGAACAAACGCGACACAATATAGGATTTATGGTAATAGATGAATTGGCTAAAAAGTTAGGCATAAATGTAACAAAATTAAAGTTTAAATCCCTTATGGGGGAAGATTATTTTAAAGGAGAAAAAATAATTCTTTTAAAACCGCAGACATTTATGAATTCAAGTGGTGAAGCTTTATATGAGGCTGTAAATTTTTATAAAATTCCACTTGAAAATGTAATTATAATTTATGATGACAAAGATTTGGATGTGGGTAAAATAAGGATAAGAAAAAAAGGCAGTTCAGGTGGTCACAATGGAATGAATTCTATCATATATCTTTTAAATAGCGAAGAGTTTCCACGAGTTAGAATTGGAATTGGAAAACCACAAAAGGATTTAGTAAGTCATGTATTAGGAAAGTTTGAAGAGTCAGAGAAAAAACTAATTGATGAAGCTGTTATAAAAGCAGCAGATGCGGTGATAGATATTATAGAAAATGGGATAGAACATGCTATGAGCAAGTTTAACGGTTTGCAAAAAGGCAATTGAAGGAGAAAAAAGAAGATATGTGGCTATTGTCTGGAATTGCTGGTGTAATCTTAGCGTATTTTCTGAATAAGATGGTGGTAAATAAATACAACAAAAAAGCTATAATTTATCTTGTACCAGTCATTGAAGAAACCTGTAAGACAGTTGCAGGGTATTTGACCTCCTCTATTCTTTTGTCTCATTTGATATTTGGAGTTACAGAGGCAGTAAATGATTACATAAAAGCTTCCTATGAAATCAATTTAAGGGCTTCTATTTTGAGTATTTTAAGCCACGGCTTTTTTGGCATAACCTCTTACATATTAGTAATGCAAACAAATATTTTTTGGGCTATTATTGTAACTTCTTTAATACACGGCTTATGGAATAGGCTTATGTTGAGGTGATGAACATGTTTACTCGCCAAATAGAAGAATTAAAAGAAATAAAAACGATAGAAGAATTTTTAAAACAAGGGAAAGGCCCCCTTTTAGCTTATGGGCTTACAGATTCTCAAAAAGCTCATGTTGCCCATTATATAATGAGCAAGTTTAATAAAAAAGTGTTAGTTATTGCTCCTGATGATATAGAAGCGAGAAAAATATACGAAGATTTGTATTCTTTTAGTTTTGGCAATGCCTCTTTATTTCCCAAGAGAGAAGCTTTGTTTTATAAAATAGATGCTGCCAGTCAAGAGATGGTATCTCAGAGGTTAAGAGTAATTAAAAAATTGACAAGGGAAACTCCCCATGCGGTAGTTACTTCTATAGATGCAGCAATAGGCAAACTCATACCCATGAATTTATTTGAAAAGTATCAGATGTTTTTTAAGATAGGTGATATTGTAAATTTACAAGAGGTTATAAAAAATTTTGTGGCAATGGGATATGAAAGAGTTCAAATAGTGGAAGGAAAAGGGCAATTTAGTGTGAGAGGGGGAATAATTGACGTTTTTTCTCCTATTGAAGAATATCCTTATAGAATTGAACTTTTTGACGATGAAATAGATTCCATAAGGACTTTTGATGTGATCACCCAAAGGTCTTTAGAAAATATTGATAAAATAAATATTTTCCCTGCTACAGAGTTTATCGCGGAAGAAAAGCATATTAAAAAAGGGATTTCAGCGGTTTCCAAGTCTTTAAATTCCTATTTATTAAAAATAAAAAAATCAAAAAGCGGAATTGCAGAAAAATTACAGCAAAAATTTGAGGAAATTATGGAGGAGATTACGGAAGCTAAAAGGGTGGAAAATATTCATGAACTTATAGATTATTTTTATGATGAGGTTTATTCTATTGTTGATTATGTGGGAGAAGAGGCAGTTATTATTTTAGACGAGAGCAGCCGTATTAAGCAAAGGGTAAATAACCTTCAAATGGAATTCAATGAAAATTTCAAGGCTTTATTAGAAAAAGGAGAAGTTTTGCCAGAGCAAAGCAGGCTTTTTTTCGATTATGAGGAAATATTAAAAAAGGCAAAAAATAGTTTTTTACTCATAGTAAATACTTTAGCAAAGCCTGACAATGATCTACAGCCGCGAAAAATTGTTAATTTTATATCAAGGTCTATGCATCCTTTTCACGGCAAAATTGATATTTTGATAGATGATTTAAAGTATTATAAAAATGCAGGATATAAAGTTTTGCTTTTAAGTGGGAATCAGGAAAGAGCAAAAATTTTAAAGGATACACTTGAAAGTTTTAATATTGATGCGGCAGTGATTGAAGACAGTGAATACGATATACAAAAAGGGCAAGTAGTGATATATCCTGCCTCTGTCAGCAAGGGATTTGAATATGTGGATGCAAAATTTGCTGTCATAACTGAGGGAGAAATTTTTGGACAGACTAGAAAGAGCAAAAAAACTGTGAAAATTAAAAACGCCGATAAGATAAAGAGCTTTACTGAATTAGAAGTAGGGTCATATGTCGTACATGTAAATTATGGTATAGGAAAGTATGAAGGCATAGAAAAGATAAAAGTAGATGGGATTATAAGGGATTATTTAAAAATAATTTATGCCGGGGGAGATACCCTTTTTGTACCGGTGGAACAATTAGACCTTGTGCAAAAATATGTAGGGCCTACAGACAATCCTCCTAAATTAAATAAATTGGGGGGCAGCGAATGGCTTAAAGCAAAAAGAAAAGCCAAAAAAGCAGTAGAAGACCTTGCTAAGGATTTGTTACAACTTTACGCCAAAAGACAGATAGCTAAAGGACATGCTTTTTCTCCTGATACTCCATGGCAAAGGGAGTTTGAAGAGCAATTTCCCTATGAAGAGACAGAAGACCAGTTAAGGTGTATAAAAGAGATTAAAGAGGACATGGAAAAAGATAAGCCAATGGATAGACTTCTCTGTGGAGATGTGGGGTATGGTAAGACAGAAGTTGCTTTAAGGGCTGCTTTTAAAGCAGTAGCTGATGGAAAGCAAGTTGCTTTTTTGTGCCCTACAACTATCTTGGCTTATCAGCATTATACTAATTTCATGGAAAGGTTTAAGGAATTTCCTGTGAAGATAGAGATGCTTAGTCGTTTTAGGACTCCCAAAGAACAAGCACAAATAATTAAAGGCTTGGCGGAAGGGACTATCGATATTATTGTTGGTACTCATAGGCTTTTACAAAATGACGTGAAATTTAAGGATTTAGGACTTTTAATTATAGATGAAGAGCAGAGGTTTGGAGTTGTTCATAAAGAAAAAATAAAAAAACTCAAAGAAAATATAGACGTTTTGACATTATCAGCAACTCCTATTCCTAGAACTTTACACATGTCTTTAATTGGCATAAGGGATATGAGCGTATTAGAGAATCCTCCTGAAGACAGATTTCCAGTAGAAACTTATGTGGTAGAATTCAATGAAGAGTTAATAAAAGATGCTATTTTGAGGGAAATTGGAAGAGGAGGACAAGTCTATTTTGTTTACAATAGAGTAAATGGCATAGAAAAGATGGCTTCTTTGGTAAAAGATTTGGTTCCCGGTTGCAGGGTAGCTGTGGCTCATGGGCAAATGGAGGAAAGTCAATTAGAAAAAGTGATGATTGACTTTTTAAATGGGGAATACGATGTTTTAGTAAGCACTACAATAATTGAGACAGGGCTTGATATACCAAATGTGAATACCATTATAGTTTATGATGCAGATAAGTTAGGGCTATCTCAATTGTATCAATTAAGAGGAAGAGTGGGTAGGTCAAATAGACTGGCTTATGCCTATTTTACCTATAGAAAGGATAAAGTTTTAAGCGAAGTGGCTGAAAAAAGGTTAGAGGCGATAAAAGAGTTTACTGAATTTGGTTCTGGATTTAAAATTGCCATGAGGGATTTAGAGATAAGAGGTGCAGGTAATCTCCTTGGAGCAGAACAACATGGCCATATTGGCGCAATTGGTTATGACTTGTATTTAAAGCTTTTAGAGGAGGCTATACGGAATTTGAAGGGAGAAGCTCCTAAGGAGGAGATTACTACCACAATAGATATAAAAGTCAATGCTTATATTGACTCTTCCTATATTGAAGACGAGAATTCAAGATTAGAGATGTACAAAAAAATTGCCTCTATAGAATCTAGAGAAGATATGGTGGAAATTTCAGAAGAGCTTGTAGATAGGTTTGGAGATTATCCAAAGCCTGTAGAGGCACTGCTGGAAATTGCTTATTTAAAGGCTATTGCTTCTAAAGCCAATATTACTGAAATAACAGAAAAAGGGAACACTGTTATTTTAAAATTTAAAAACATAGAATCGGTTAAAATGGAGGTTATAGAGAAAATAATAAAAGAATATGGAGGAAATTTAATATTTTCAAATCAACTACAGCCATATCTAACTTATAGGTTCAATAAAAAAGAGACTCTGCAAAAAGAGCTTATTGAATTGGTAGAAAAGATGTCTGCGTAAATAAGCTACAAAATTTTGACATGCACGAAAAAATAAAAAATTTGCAGTTAGGATAAATATGATATATAATAAAGCTATACCTATGTAAACTTTTTAAAGTCAGGAGGATGTCATTTTGAAAAGAAAAATAGCTTTAATTTTGTCTTTTGGCTTTATAGTATTTTTGCTAGTATCTTGCTCTGCCAAAAAAGAGGTTGTTGCAACTGTTAATGGGGAAAACATTACTAATGCCGAATATAGAAAAGCTTTTGACCAAGTAAAGGCTCAAATTGAAAGTAGTCCGCAATATACAAAAGACATATGGAATCAGGATTACGAAGGGAAAAAGTTTTTAGATGTGGTAAAAGAAAATGTACTTGATAGTTTGATTGCTCAAAAATTGCTGTTACAAGAAGCTCTAAAAAATAATATTACAGTTTCAGATAAAGAAATAGAGGAAGAGTATCAAAGAGAGAAAGAATTTAATAAAGATATTACAAAAGAAGATGTAAAAAATTATCTTTTAATAAATAAGCTTTTTGAGGAATATACAAAAGATGTAAAAATTACAGAGGAAGAGTTGAAAAAATACTATGAGGATAATAAAGACCAATTCGAAACAGTAAAAGCAAGTCATATATTAGTGTCTGATGAAAAAATAGCCCAGGATATATACAACCGCCTTATGAAGGGTGAAGATTTTGCCACATTAGCAAAAGAGTATTCTATTGATACGGCTACAAAAGACCAGGGAGGAGACTTGGGAGAATTTGCTCGTGGGGTCATGGTACCTGAGTTTGAGCAAGTGGCTTTTTCACTTAAAAAAGGTCAAATATCAAAGCCTGTTAAAACTGATTATGGATACCATATAATAAAGTCAGAGGGTGCTACATTAAAATCTTTTGATGAGGTAAAAGGAGATATAGAAGCTTATCTGTTGAATGATAAAAAAAATCAAGTTATTACGGAAAAATATGATGCTCTTGAGAAAGCAGCAAAAATACAAAAGTTTCCTCAAAACATAAAAGTATCAGTAAGGTAAAAACCGGCAATTTAGTTGCCGGTTTTTTTGCGAATAAATTTATGGAAAATTATAAATACTAATCTTGAGCTAAAAATTTAAGGAAATGGAGGTATTTACTTTGAAAGCTACAGGAATTGTACGCAGAATAGATGACTTAGGAAGAGTAGTTATCCCTAAAGAAATACGAAGAACATTAAGAATCAAGGAAGGAGACCCTTTAGAAATTTTTACGGATAAAGAAGGAGAGATAATTTTAAAGAAATATTCTCCAATAAGTGAATTAAGCGACTTTGCCCAAGAGTACGCTGATAGTATATATCAATCTACGAAACACCCTGTATGTATCACAGATACAGACAATGTGATTGCTGTTTCCGGAGTTGCAAAAAAAGAATTAATTGATAAACCAATAAGTCAAGAATTAGAAAAATATTTGGAAGAAAAAAAGACCATAATGCTTGGAACGGGAAAAGATAAAGGACCGATTAAAATAGCAGATGGCCAGGAATTTAACATTACCTCTCAAGTCATAGTTCCTATTATTTCAAGAGGAGATACAATAGGAAGCGTGGTGATTTTTACTAAAGAAGCTGGCGAATCGGTTACAGAAGTTGAAGCAAAAATTGCTGAAACAGCTGCTGCTTTTTTGGGCAAACAGATGGAAGAATAAATTTATATACACCCATATATACCCCTCTGCATATTATAGATTATGAATTAAACTATGCAGGGGGGTTAATTTATGGCTTTTCGCATTAATGACATTGTAACGAGAAAATCATATGGCTCTGATATTTTGTTTAGAGTCATTAATGTTATAGATAATAAAGGAGTAAGACATTATCTTTTACATGGTTTAAACATGAGAATAATTGCAGATGCACCAGAAGATGACCTTATAGAGGCTTCTCGTGCCAAGATTGCGGAATATGATAGGCCTTATAGAGAAAAAGCAGAATACCTTTTAAAAAAAATTGCTTCTTCAAAAAGCCTTCAACGAAAAAAAAGAATGGTGCGTTCAAGTCGGCAAGAGCCTTACGGAAGGCCAGGAAAAGTTCTTCACATAGACGGAGATGAAGAATATTTAAATATATGCGTTGATGCTTATAAAAAGGTTGGTATGGAAGTCGTAGGAGTGGTACTAAAAGAGGAAGAACAACCAGATAAAGTCTATGACCTTTTAGAAAAATATAGGCCGGATATATTAGTTCTTACAGGTCATGACAGTATAAAAAACAATTTGAAAGATTATAGTGATATAAGTAGTTACAGAAATTCTAAATATTTCGTAGAAGCGGTTAAAAATGCAAGGAAGTACGAACCTGTATTTGACAATTTAGTGATTTTTGCAGGAGCTTGTCAATCAAATTATGAAGCTCTCATAAAAGCAGGAGCCAATTATGCCAGCTCTCCTGAAAGAGTTTTGATACACTGCCTTGATCCAGTTTTGGTGAGTGAAAAAGTGGCTTTTTCTCATATAAATGAGCTTGTAAAAATTGAAGAATTAATAGAAAGCACAATAACGGGGGCAGCAGGGATTGGAGGATTGCAGACAATGGGAAAATTTAGATATGGTGTTCCAAAAGGCAAATATTGAATTAATTTGTCCTATAAGCTAAAAATTAATGATTAAGTCCAAATACCTATGGTATTTGCATATTTTTTTTGTTTTTTGCATTAAAATCATTATTGACAACTTCCCTGTACACTGATATAATATTAAACCCTTGACATTGTCTGAAAATTGCGTTATAATATTTTCAGCATGTGTTAAGGAGTTGATAGTGGTGGCAGATAAGTCAACCCTTGATGAAATAAAAAGGCAACTGGATAAACATATTGGTGCTCGAGTTCGCCTTAAAACAAATGGTGGTAGAAAAAAGACCGTAATAAAAGAAGGACTATTAGAAAAGACATATCCGAGCATTTTTATTGTGGTATTAGATGGACAAGGAGCGACCCGGAGGGTTTCTTACAGTTATTCAGATATTTTGACGGATACAGTAGAATTAACTGTGATGGAAGGGAACAAAAAAATCCAATGTCTTCAATGACCGAAGATATTCGGTCTTATTTTTTTTGGCATAATTTTACCTCAAAAACTATATATTATATTAGCATATCTTTAAGGAGGTAAAAGTATGCCACAGGTATATAAAGATATTTTAGAATTTGATTCTGTATCTGGCATATATGATACTCAACTTTTGGTAGAGAGTGATATAATTGTTCCTGAAAATGAGCCGGACGTGCTGGTACTTTTGGCATTAAATCCAAAAACATATATTAATGAAGTTTTTGTGACAGAAGGGAAGGTTCAGTTTGAGGGAAAACTGGCATTAGATATTTTGTATTTAGGTGAAAAAAATGGAGAACTTGAAAGGATTGAAAAAGAAATTGATTATTCCCATGTTATTGAAGACGAGGGTATTGATAAGAGAAGTAGATACATGTTAGTTGCAAAGGTTGAAAATGTCGACTACAAATTGGTGAACAGTAGAAAAATAAGTGTAAAAGCTGTAATAAAGATACAATGCAGGCTGGTAGTATCTAACAAAAAAGAAGTAGTAATAGGAGCAGAAGATTCGATAAAAATTCAAGCTTTAAAGAAAAAAGTAAAGCTAATGCATACAGTGGGACAAAATAGTATTGAAGTTTTTGTAAAAGATAAAATAAAAGTTCCTGAGGGAGAAGCTCCTATTCAAAAAGTTATAAAAACAGATGTGGAAGTAAAACCGGAGGAGATTAAAATCACTGATAACAAAGTAATAGTTCAAGGAAGTGTGCTATGTAATATTTTATATATTTCACAGGAAGGAGAATTTGGGAATTTAGCAGCAAATTTAAATTATGCAAATTTTGTAGATATTCCTGGGGCTTTAAGTTATATGTCGGCAAAAACTCAAGAGGAAGTGATAGATGTAAGCACCACTGTATTGGAGGATGAAAAGGGAGAAAATACTATTTTAGATATAGAAGCCACAATACGGGTAAAAGTTCAAGTGTTGGAGACGGAGGAAAGAGAGCTTCCTATTGATGCCTATGGTACAAAGGGTTATATTCAGCCTGTAAGAGAAAATTTAACTGTGATAGAGGAATTACAATCTTATAAATCTCAATTTGTAGTTAAAACTAATGTAGAATTGCCTTCTCTTGCCAAAAGATTTATAGATGCTGTGGTTATTCCTGTTATATCTGACTACAGTGTAGATGTAGATAAATTAGTTTTAGAAGGAATATTAGATTATACTATTTTATATTTGTCTGAAGAGGGTAGTGTAAAGCCTTATAGAGATGAATATCCTTTTAAGACTTTTATTGAAATAAGTCAAGTTAAAGGGCCTACTCTGGTTGATATAAAAATTTCTCATGTTTCCTATGAAATAATAGCCATGAAAGAAATTGAATTAAAGTTTGCAATTGATAATACAGTTGATTTACTTGTAGAGAAAGAAATAGAGGCTATTGTAGACCTTAAAGAAATCGAAGCCCCAAGAGAAAGCGATAATAAACACAGCATTGTTGTTTACATGATTCAAAAAGGCGAAACCTTGTGGGATATAGCTAAAAGGTATAGAGTAGGCCTTGAAGAGCTAATTTCTGCTAATGGTTTAGAAGAAGAGAAAGTTTCGGAGGGGATGAAATTAATAATACCTATGGAAGAATGATACGCAGGAGACTGCGTATTTTTTTTACAGAAATTTTATTGTATAATGTATAATAAATGTATAATATATGAAACTATAATTATTATTGAAAAAGCGAGGATAAAGGAATGAAAAAAATCAAAGTAAAGGCCTATGCAAAAATCAATTTGTCTTTAGACGTGCTAGGTAAGAGAAAAGATGGATATCATGAAATTTCTACAGTGATGCAATCAATTGATTTGGCTGATATTTTAGAGTTTGAAAAAAGCGAAATAGTTAAGGTTTTTTGTAGTGGCCATCGAGTTCCTGAAGGAGAAGATAATTTAATAGTAAAGGTCATCAACTTTTTAAAAGAAAAATATCAAATAGAAGAAGGAGTGTTAGTCAGGCTTGACAAGAAAATCCCTTTAGCTGCCGGCCTTGCTGGGGGAAGTGCTGATGCTGCTGCTACAATTGTTGCATTAGACAAATTATGGAATTTAAACATGTCAGCAGATGAGAAAAAAGAAATTGCTTTGAAAGTGGGAGCAGATGTTCCTTTCTGTCTGGAAGGTGGGACAAAGCTTGCAAAAGGCATAGGGGAAATTTTTGAAGATTTGAACGTTCCTCATATGAATTTACTTCTTGTAAAACCTGATATTGAAATTTTCACAAAAAAAATTTATGATAAATGGGATAGGCTTAATTTTAAAAGCCATCATGCTACTTGTTCAGTAGTTCAAGCTATACAGGAAGGAAACATATACAAAATTGCAGAAAATATAAAAAATGATTTAGAATTAGTAACTTCTCGGGAATGTGAAGTTATTAATCAAATAAAAGAGGAGTTGCTTAAAAAAGGTGCTTTAGGATGTGCTATGTCGGGCAGTGGTCCCACTGTTTATGGAATTTTTGACGATTTACAAAAGCTTATAAAAGCCTATAAAGATTTAGAAGGAATTTACAGTTTTGTATTTTTTTCAAAAACTATAGATAAGGGGTTAGAATTGTATGAATGAGTTTTTTCCATTGGAAAATTACAAACCGTTAAGAGATGTAGTTTTTGATTACATGAAAGATGCCATAATTACAGGTAAATTAAAACCTGGAGAGAGACTTATGGAAGTTCAATTGGCAGAAAAACTGGGAGTAAGTCGGACGCCAGTTAGAGAAGCGATTAGAAAATTGGAACTTGAAGGGCTAGTTGTTATGATTCCTCGAAAAGGAGCTTATGTGGCAGATTTGGATGCAAAGGACCTTTTGAATGTGTTAGAAGTGAGAAGTTCGTTAGAAGGATTAGCTGCTTCGCTGGCTGCCGAAAGAATAACGGATGAGGAAATTGGTAGGTTAAAGAAAATTGTAGAGGAATTTCAAAAAGAGATAGAGGAAATAGAAGACGGTGATAATGAAGAACTGGTAAAATTGGATAAGGAGTTTCATGATTTAATTTTTACTGCCTCACGTAATGACAAATTAATTCAGATAATGAATAATTTACAAGAACATGTGCATAGGTTCCGTGTTCGATATATAAATGAAGCGAAAAAAGCGAAAAAAATACATCAAGAGCATAAAAAGATTACAGAGGCCATCGAAACGAGAAATACGGATGTTGCACGTAAATGGGCAGAGAAACACATACGCAATTTCCAGACAGAGGTTTTAAAAAACATAAAGTATTTTAGTAACAAGGAGTGAGTGGGGTGAATGCTGTAATTTTGGCCGGCAGTACTAAGGAAGATAAGTTGCCTGATAAAGCTTTTGTTAAAATAAATGGGAAGTTTATGATCTCATATGTAATCGAAGCTTTAAGAGGCTGCGACAAAATAGATAAAATTGCAGTAGTTGGAAATTCACAAAAGCTCAAAAAAGTGGCAGGTATAGATTTTATAATTGAGCAAGTTGATAATTTAATGGATAATGTTTTAAAAGGAGTAGAACCTTTTAAAAACGACAAGAGAGTATTGATTCTTACTTGTGATATTCCTATGTTGACTAAAGAAGCTGTTTGCGATTTTATTGAAAAATCAGAAGCTACGGGAGCAGACTTGTGTTATCCTATTGTTAGAAAAGAAGATAATTTAAAAAAATTTCCTGAAGCTAAAAGGACTTATGCAAGAGTGAAGGAAGGAGTTTTTACAGGCGGCAATATTTTTTACGTTAATCCTGGAATTATAGATAGATTAATTGAGGATGCGAAACAATTTATAGCTTATAGAAAAAGACCATGGAAGTTAGGGAAATTATTAGGAGGAAAGATATTATTTTTATTTTTAATAGGAAGACTTTCAATTTCTCATATTGAAAAAAAAGTAAAAGAGTTATTTAACATAACGGGAAAGGCTATCATATCCGAATATCCGGAAATAGGTAACGATATAGATAAAGAAGAAGACATAATAATGGCAACTAAATATCTGACTGGAAAATAGGCATAAGCCTATTTTTTTTGTATATTTTTTTTCTGACTGCAAAATATATATTTCAGAAGGTGAGAGCATGTATAGTTTACTGTATTTTGTCAGACAATACTTTACGGTTTATATGTTTGCTAATGTATTCATTGTAGGAATTTATGAAGCTTTTATTGAGCCAAAATTTTTGGAGAGAAAAGGATTAGACAGAGATTCTAAATTGTGCAAGTGGATTGGATTATTTTACATTTTTATTGGAGTAGTTGCCATTATTATACAAATATTTTTCTTTAGATAAGGAGGAGAACATGGGATTTTTTGATAAGATATTTGGGAAAAAAAACAATAAAAAAGAAGCAAAAACAAGTACACCAGCTTCAAATAGTCTCAAGCAAAATTTAAATTACATAAAAAATAAATTGAAAGATTGTGATGATGTGATATATAGAGATATTTGGGTGGGAGAGAACCAGGAATATAATCTTGCAATTGTGTTTATAGATGGACTTGTGGACAAAAACATCATAAATGACCACGTACTTCGCGCTTTGCTTTTGGATTCAAGAGAAGCAACTCCTTCTATTGAGAAGATAAAAGACAACTTATATGAGGTTATAAAAAAAGGGACTATAACTGGAGGAGACATAAAAGAGGTTGCAGACTTAGATAAATGTGTTTTATCAATACTGAGTGGAGATACTGCATTATTGTTTGAGGGTTCACAAGAAATAGTGATTATTTCCAGTAAAGGCTGGCAGATGAGGTCTATTTCTTCTCCTGATGCAGAGACAGTCATAAGGGGACCAAGGGAAGGATTTACTGAGACAATAAGGGTAAATACTGCTCTTGTAAGAAGGCGTATAAGGGACCCTAATTTGAAAATAAAACAAATACAGATTGGGGAAAGAACTCATACAGACGTAGCAGTGCTTTATATCGAGGATATTGTTGATAAAAATGTGTTGGATAAAGTGATGAAAAGACTTAAAAATATAAAAATAGATGGAGTGTTTGAAAGTGGCTACATAGAACAATTGATTGAAGAGGATTGGCATTCACCTTTTCCACAGGTATTAAACACAGAAAGGCCTGACAAGGTTGCGGCTTCCCTTTTGGAGGGAAGAGTAGCAATTTTGACAGATAATACTCCTTTTGCTCTTATAATACCTACTACTCTTGCTACTCTTTTTCAATCGCCTGAAGATTATTACGAAAGGTGGATGATTTCTTCTCTTTTGAGAATTTTGAGGTTTCTTGCAGCAATTGTAGCATTGGTTTCACCAGCTGTCTACATAGCTTTTACAGCTTATCATCCTGGCCTTATACCTACTAAATTGACATTATATGTTGCGGCAACACGACAAGGTATTCCTTTTCCTGCTTTTTTTGAAGCTTTGGTTATGGAAGCGACTTTTGAGCTTTTAAGAGAAGCAGGAGTTAGACTTCCTGTACCCATAGGACAAACTATTGGTATTGTAGGTGGTCTCATTATAGGACAAGCTGCTGTGGAAGCGGGTATTGTGAGTCCGTTGATGGTAATAGTCGTGGCTGTCACAGCTGTAGCTTCTTTTGCAATACCCAGTTATAGTGCTGCCATTGCTTTTAGGATGCTAAGATTTATACTTATGATTCTTGCGGCTGTTTTTGGCCTATATGGCATAATGCTTGGATTTATGATAGTTCTAACCCACTTGGTTGTTTTGAAAAGTTTTGGGGTTCCGTATCTTTCACCCTTTGTCGAAATAGATATAAGTGACCTTGCAGATACATTGATAAAAGCCCCTATAATGTACTTTAAAAATCGGCCAGAAATTCTAGAGACCTCTGATAAAAGAAAGATGAAAGATTTGAGAGAGGAAAAAATGGAAAGCATAGAAGACGATAGGAGAGACAACAATGATAAAAAATGATGACAAAATTTCTGCGAATCAAGTTGCTATATTACTTTTTACTACTATGGTAGGAGCTGGAATATTAAGTCTTCCTGCAGATGTTTCAAAAGAGGTAGGGCCTAATGGGCTTATAGCTATTTTCGGAGGAGGGATTGTTTTTCTTTTTTTTGCAAGGTTAATACTATATTTATCTTCTAAATTTCCTACAGAAACTTTTGTTGAGTATGCTGGCAAACTTATCACAAGACCTATTTCTACGGTTATGAGTGCTGGGCTGCTGTTTTATTTTGTAATATTTGTAAGTCTTGATGTAAGAATTTTTGGGGAAGTTTTAAAGTTATATCTTTTGCCAAATACTCCTATTGAAATCATAATTCTTACTATGCTGTTTAGCTCTGCTTATATAGTGCGATATGGACTTGAACCAATTGCACGGATGTCAGAAATTTTATTTCCCATAATAGTAATACCCCTTGTATTACTTTTTTTGCCGGCTTTAACTGATATAGACTTAAGTAATTTTCTTCCATTTATGAAGGTTTCACTAGTTAGATTTTTTAAAGGAATGCTTTTCACTACCTATAGTTTTGCTGGCTTTGAAATATTGTATTTGCTTTTTCCATATGTAATTGATAGAGAAAAATTAAAAAGAAGTGTAAATTCTGCACTGTTTTCTACGATGTTGTTTTATGCCTATATAAATTTTTTTGTAATTGGTATATTTGGATATAAAGAAACAAAGGAACAATTATGGCCTTTTTTGACCCTTCTTAAATCAATTAATTTTCCTGTGTTTTTCATTGAAAATGTAGAGGGAATTGTAATGGGAATATGGACGTTCGCTATCTTTACTACTATTTATTCTTTTTACTATTTTGCTACTTTGACTTTCTCAAAACTTTTAAAAACCAGAGAACATTCTTATTTTGTATTGCCGGCAATTCCAATAATGTATTTGATATCTTTAATCCCTGATTCTATTGTAACAGTTTATAAATATGCAAATTATTTATCCCAATATATGTCAGTATTTTTTATAGCTATCTTACCAATACTTTTGCTTATAATTTTAAAAGTTAAAGGAATAGGTGGTAAAGATGAAGAGAAAACTTAGGATACTTATATTATGGTTTTTGATTATTTTTATATTTACAGGATGTTGGGATAACATAGAAATAGAGGATAGGGCTTTTGTAATGGCAATTGGCATAGATTTATCTTCTTCAAATAAAAGATATCTTGTGACTTTTCAATTTCCTAATGTTGCTCAAATGGCCAAGGGTACCAGTGGCGGTGGAGGAGGGAGTGAAAAGCCAAGTTTTGCTGTTTCTGAAGAAGCTGAAACAATTTTTTCTGCATCAAGGCATATAAGTACACGAATTAATAAAGCGTTGTATTTAGGTCATACACAAGCTATTATATTTGGCAAAGAGGTAGTGGAAAATAAGGATAGATTTCAACAAGTTTTAGATTCTCTTGACAGAAATTATGAGTTGAGGCGTAAAGTTTATCTTCTTGTAACTCCGCAAAAAGCTCAGGATATTCTTCTGAAAAAATACGAGATAGAACCAAATACAGGTGCTTATATTAGAGATGTGTTTAAACATTATAACCTAACATCAAAATTTCCAACAATTGACTATAATAAAATTACTAAGTCTATACATGAGACAAATGGAAATGCGATAATTCCAAAAATAACTGCAGGAAAAGATGAAATTAAAATAGCGGGTTCAGCAATTATCAAAAATTACAAATTGGCGGGTTGGCTGGGAGATGAGGAAAACATGGGGTACATGTGGCTTGCTGGCCTTGTTAGAGGAGGAGATGTTGATGTTAGTGTGCCTAGTGGTGATGGAAAAATAGTGATTCCTTTTAATATTTCAAATGTTAGGAGAAGGCGGTCTGTTAAAGAAGAAAATGGAAAAATTATTTATAGAGTTGAACTTCAAGTGGAAGGAGACATAACAGAATATACTTTTGAAAAGCGAGAAGAGATGATGGAAGGTGATTTGTTAAACGTAATAGAAAGAAAAACTAGTGACGAAATAAAGAAGATGGCACAAAAAGCTATAAATAGGTTTCAAAAAGAATTAAAAATAGACATGTTAGGTATAGGAGATTATATTGAAAAATATCATCCTAGTTTATGGGAAAAAGTAGGAAAAGATTGGGATAATGTTTTTCCAGAGATAGAGATAAAAGTAGACGTTACTACTCATGTTAGAAGGATAGGTCTTTTCAAGTAGAAGGGTATATTTTTTTATATATTTGGTAATACTTTAGTCAGAGTAAAGATTTGCGATGGAGGATAAATTATGAGAAGGTTAATTGCATTGCTAGTTTTAACAATTATTATAACTGTAAATTTTTATGGAGCTAAAGCTTTCAATTTGCAAAGAAAAAACCTATCCCATAAATTAATAAGGTTTCATGTAATTGCCAACAGTGATTCCGAAGAAGATCAAGAATTAAAACTTAAGGTAAAAGATGCTATACTTGTTGATTTGACGTCTAAATTTGAAAAAGTAAAAGATGTAAAGGATTCGGAAAGAATTATAAAAGAAAGTATTGGAGAGATTAAAAAGGTTGCTGAAGAAACAATTCGTAAAAATGGCAAAAATTATAATGTGAGAGTTGCCTATGGCATCTTTGATTTTCCTACTCGGTATTATGGAACTATTACTCTTCCTGCGGGGAATTATAATGCGCTTAAAGTAATTATCGGAAATGGTGAGGGTAAAAATTGGTGGTGTGTAATATTTCCTCCCCTTTGCTTTATTGATGTTACCCACGGGTTTACAGATACACAAACTGCAGAGGAAGTGGCCAAATACCTTTCTCAAGATGAAATGGACCTTATCAGAAAACAAAAACCTGAAGTTAAATTTAAAATAGTTGAAATTTTAGAGGAATATTATAATAAATTTAAAATGGCATGGATGGCGCCTTAAAGGGCGCTTTAATTTTTTTAGGTTAAAATCGGCGTATAATACTTTTACTACTACAAAAAATATTTACGAATACTAAAGAAAAGGAGGTTCAAAATGAGAAAAGATTTTATTCTCCGCATCAAAATTATAATAACAATTTTGATTATTTTTATAACAGTGGTTTTTGAATATGCGGCTTATGATTTAACAAAAACAGCTATGGCTAATCTTTATTGGGGAAATACAGGTAGTGATGTAGCCAAAGTCCAAGCACGACTTAAGGATTGGGGATATTATCAAGGAGCTGTTGACGGATTTTTTGGGGTTAGAACGTGGCTGGCAGTTCGAAAGTTTCAAGCATATAACGGGCTTAATGTGACGGGAATTGTAGATGATGATACAAAAGTGGCGCTAGGTTTTACGACTACTGCCCAGGATTTAGCAGCTTATCAAGCATCTTCTTCTGTTACTACAAATGATGATGTCTATCTTTTGGCAATGCTTATAAATGGAGAAGCGAGAGGGGAACCTTACATCGGAAAAGTTGCAGTTGGAGCAGTTGTGATGAACAGAGTCAGAGACCCAAGGTTTCCCAAAACTATAGCGGGCGTTATATTTCAGCCTGGAGCTTTTTCTGCAGTAGATGATGGACAAATGTGGTTGCCACCTACAAATGACAGCATAAGGGCGGCAAGAGATGCGATTGCTGGATGGGACCCCACTGGTGGCGCATTGTATTATTACAACCCTGTGAGAGTGACAAGTTTTTGGATATTTAACAGGCCTATTATAACCCAAATAGGCAGTCATATTTTTGCAAGGTGAGGTGAGAAAATGTTAAAAAGAGGATTGACGGCTTTTGCTCTAATTCTAATATTAGTTTTAGGGGCATGGGGATATAGGCAGTACATTGAAAAAATTTCTTATCACAGGTTTTTACAAGCACAATATGACAGGTCTTTTTATCAATTGGTGTCTAATGTAGAAAATATTGAAACTTCCATGGGAAAGTTAATGGTTGCCTCTTCAGAGAAAACTATAATTCCAATTTTGGATGAAATCTGGAGAGAGGCTTTTTCTGGACAGGAGCATTTAAATCAATTACCTGTCGGGCAGCCTGAAATAGATAATACTTCTAAGTTTTTAACACAGATTGGGGATTATGCTTACAGCCTTACAAAAAAAGTTGCTTTGGGGCAAAAATTATCACAACAAGATTTAGCAACTCTTACGAAATTACAAAATTATGCAGTATTTTTAGGTAAAAACCTACAAGACCTAAGGAAGAAGATTCAAGGGGGATATGAACTTGGGAACTTACGTCAAAAAGGCAGTCAAAAAATGGGGAAGATTGACAGTAAAATTTTAAATGTAAAAATGAGTAGAGTCAATCAGACTATGACAAATTACCCTACGTTGATATATGACGGTCCTTTTTCTGAAAGTTTAGCAAAGATTACGCCTAAAGGTTTAGTAGGTGCGGAAATTTCTTACGATAGAGCTGTTCAAATAGCAAAAGATTTTTATGGAAAGCCGGTAGAATCGCAAAACAAGTATAGCCCTAACAATGGAGAGATAAAAGCTTATGGGATAGAGTTAAAATCTCCAGGCAAATTACCTGTTTATATAAATGTCAGTCAAAAGGGTGGACATGTTGTATGGATGATGGACCAAAGAACTGCGGATAAGATAAATATTTCTCAATCACAAGCTTTAAAGTATGCTAAAAAATTTTTAGAAAAACACGGCTTTAAAAACATGGAAAATACTTATTCTATGAAAGCGGATGGCAGTGTACAATTTAATTTTGTCCCTGTACAAAATGGGGTATATTTATATCCAGATATTCTAAAAGTGAAAGTGGCACTTGATAATGGTGACATAATCGGATTTGATGCGACAGCTTACTACATAAATCATACAGAGAGAAAATTAGAAAAACCAAAACTTACCGAAAAAGAAGCTGAACAAAAAGTAAGTAAAAACTTAAAAATAGAAGGAAGAAGATTAACACTTATTCCTTTAGAAAGTGGTAAAGAAGTATTAGCTTACGAATTTAAGGGAACCTACAAAGGAGACACTTTTTATGTGTATATAAATGCATTAAATGGAAATGAAGAAAAAATTTTAAAGGTTATAAGAACAGAACATGGAGATTTGACCATGTAGTCCATAACATAAAAGTGCTTTTAAAGTGCAAAATAATTGTAGGGCGAAAGAAGGAGGGGATGAAAATGGGTAGACGCAGAGGCTTAATGTCTGACCAACTTAAATATGAGTTGGCAAAAGAACTCGGCGTTTACGACACAGTAATGAAGGAAGGTTGGGGAAGCGTTTCTTCTAGAAATTGCGGTAATCTTGTAAAACTTGCAATTGAAAAAGCGGAACAAATGCTTGTTGAAAATTACAACAACAGAAATACCACCCTCTAAATGCCCAAAAAGTCGGGAAAGAAATGTCTTCTTTCCCGACTTTAAATTGTAAAATAAAATTTTTTTCTTGAATACATATTCTTAAAAGGGTAGAATAAAGATAATGTAAAAAAAATTAATGGAGAGTGAGAGAATGGTAAAGAAGAGAATTGCTGTTTTATTTGGAGGACAATCAGGAGAACATGAGGTCTCTTTAATGTCTGCAAAGTCTATAATAAACAATCTCGATAAAGATAAATACGAGATTTACATGGTAGGTATTACAAAAAAAGGAGAATGGTATCTATATAGGGGTGACGTAGAGAAAATAGAAACCGGAGAATGGGAAAAAGAAGGAATTCCCGCAACTATGGGAGCTTCTACAAAGTATAGAGGAATAATAACTTTTGAAGAAGGAAAAAATGTTTTTTTTCCTATAGACGTGGTATTTCCTGTATTGCATGGCCCTAATGGAGAAGATGGGACTATACAAGGGCTTTTAGAATTATTGGATATACCTTACGTAGGTGCTAATGTGCTTTCTTCTGCTTTATGCATGGATAAAGTTTTTACAAAAAGAATTTTTAAGGAAGCTGGATTGCCTACACCTGATTTTGTAGTAGTTTATAGAAAAGAAATTGGAGATTTAGAAACTATTAAAAAGAAAATTGAGCACTTAGGATATCCTTGTTTTGTAAAACCAGCTAATTTGGGATCAAGTGTTGGTATTACCAAAGTCCACAACGAGGAAGAACTTCCTGGGGCCTTGAAATTAGCTGCAAAATATGATAGAAAATTGTTGATAGAAAAAGGAATAGAGGCCAGAGAGATTGAATGCTCTGTTTTGGGGAATGAAAATCCTGAGGCTTCTGTTGCGGGAGAAATTGTACCTTCAAATGAGTTTTATGATTACAATGCCAAATATTTTGATGGAGGAAAGTCACTTCTTTTAATACCTGCTCCACTACCTGATGAAAAAATGGAAGAGATAAGAAAGCTCGCTATAAAAGCCTACAGAGCCTTGGATTTAAGAGGCATGGCGAGAGTAGACTTTTTAATGGATAGAAATACAGGCACTGTTTACCTAAATGAAGTTAACACTATTCCGGGCTTTACGAAAATAAGTATGTACCCTAAACTATGGGAAGCGAGTGGAAAGTCCTATTCGGCATTATTGGATGACCTTATAAATTTAGCAATAGAAAGTAATAATGAAAAATGTAGGGAATGGTGAGAAATGAGGGAAGAAGGGGAGAGGCTGTTGAAAAAAGCGATTATATCTGTAAAAGGTACTCAAAAAAACGAGCAAAATGAATCTGATACAATAGAACTTATTACAGAAGGCAATTTTTACATTAAAGGTAATACTTTTTATGTAGTATATGAAGAAAGTGAACTCTCGGGAATGGATGGAACTACTACTACTTTAAAAATTACAGAAGACAAGGTTACATTATTACGATTTGGTACTAACAAATCTAAAATGGTTTTTGAAAAGAATAAAAGGTACGAGTCTGATTATGATACACCTTATGGAAAAATTCTTTTAGGGATTTTGCCAACGGATGTAAAGGTAGCTATGTCCGAAGCGGGCGGTGAGATTACTATAAAATATGCTCTTGATTTAAATAACGAGACTGTGAGCGATAATGAACTATACTTAAAAGTGCGGGAGGTAAACTGATTTGGAAAACATTATACAAAAAGTAAAAGATGAAATAAAAGACATGGTGACTACCGCTATTAAGAATTCTGTAAAAGAAGGTTTGATAAATATAGAATCTATTCCAGAGATAGAAATAGAGGAGCCAAAAGAAAAACAACACGGTGACCTTGCAATAAACACGGCGATGATAATGGCAAAGCAGGCTAAAATGTCTCCTAAAAAGATTGCAGAAATCATTGTTTCAAAAATGGACACTTCAAATACTTTTATAGAAAAGATTGAAGTAGCAGGACCTGGTTTTATTAATTTCTTTTTGAATGATAAATTTTTGGAAGAAACTTTAAAGCTCGTATATAAGCGAGGAAAAGATTATGGACGTGTAAATATAGGGAAGGGCAAGAAAGTACAAGTAGAATTTGTATCGGCAAATCCGACGGGTCCTATGCATATGGGAAACGCAAGAGGTGGTGCTTTGGGAGATGCTTTGGCGTCAGTGCTTGACTATGCAGGATACGATGTTACAAGAGAATTTTATATAAACGATGCAGGAAATCAGATAGAGAAGTTTGGATATTCCCTTGAGGCAAGATACCTGCAACTATTGGGTATACCGGCTGAAGTGCCCGAAGGCGGCTACCACGGTGAGGACATAATAGATAGAGCGAGAGAATTTTTAGAAATATACGGAGACAAATATAAAGATGCCCCATCAGAAGAGAGAAGAAAGGCACTCGTAGAATATGGACTTAAGAAAAATTTAGAGAAAATAAAAGAGGATTTAGAGCTTTATGGTATAGAATATGACGTGTGGTTTTCTGAACAATCTCTTTATGACAGCGGAGAAGTATATAAAGTAATTGAAGAGCTCAAGCAAAAAGGATACACTTACGAAAAAGATGGGGCTTTGTGGTTTAAAATGACATTATTTGGCGCAGAAAAAGATGATGTATTAGTAAGAGCCAATGGATTTCCCACATATCTTGCTTCTGACATAGCCTATCATAAAAATAAATTTATAACCCGCGGATTTGATTGGGTTATAAATGTGTGGGGAGCAGATCACCACGGCCATATTGCTCCTATGAAAGGGGCAATGCAGGCACTTGGTATAGACCCTGACAGGCTTGATGTTGTTTTAATGCAGCTTGTGAAACTCATAGAAGGCGGTCAAGTTGTTAAAATGTCCAAAAGGACAGGCAGAATGGTGACACTACGAGATTTGATAGATGAAGTAGGCAAAGATGCAGCAAGGTTCTTTTTCAACATGAGGTCTGCAGACAGCCCAATAGACTTTGACCTTGACTTGGCTAAAGAACAATCAAATGAAAACCCCGTATTTTATGTACAATATGCTCATGCGAGAATTTGCTCTATAATAAGACAGTTAGAAGAAAAGGTAAAAATAGAGAATATAGATGAGGTAGATTTAAGTCTTTTAAAAGAAGAAGAGGAAAAAGACCTTATTAAAAAATTGGCATATTTTCCGGAAGAAATTACTATTGCTGCAAGAACATTGACACCCCACAGGATTACGAGATATGTACTTGATGTGGCATCTCTTTTCCATTCTTTTTACAACAGTCATAGAGTAAAAGGCGTAGAAGAAAATTTGATGAAAGCAAGGTTTGTGCTTATATTAGCAGTAAAAACTGTTATAAAAAACGCTTTAGACATATTAAAAATAACTGCACCAGAAAGGATGTAAAAGGCGGTTTTCCGCCTATTTTTTGTGGTATAATATGGTTAGGAGGTGTTAATTTATGAATATAAAATGGTTGGGGCATGCGTGTTTTAAAATAAGTTCTGAGAGGGGAACTATTATTGTTACAGATCCTTTTGATGAATCAGTTGGGTATGCTATGCCGAATGTAAGAGCGGATATTGTGACATCTTCTCATTCCCATTTTGATCACAATTATTTTAAGGCAATAAAGGGCAATTTTGATATTGTTGACACAGTAGGAGAACATGATATAAAAGGCATAAAAATAAAAGGTGTAAGTACTTTCCACGATGAGGAGCAGGGGACAAAAAGGGGCAAAAATATAGTTTTTGTGTTTGACATTGATGGCATTAAGGTGTGTCACATGGGGGATTTGGGACATATTTTGACAGAGAAGCAAATTGAAGAAATAGGTTCTGTTGATGTACTACTTATTCCTGTAGGTGGTTATTACACAATTGACGCCAAACAAGCGGTAGAAGTGATGAATCAATTAAAACCAAAAATAACTATTCCGATGCATTACAAAACAGAGCTTATCAATTTTCCTATTGATACTGTTGACAACTTTTTAAGTATGACAGGAGGTAAAAAGATTTCATCTTCCCAGATGGATGTGAAGAAAGAAGACCTGGGAGGAGAACCAAAGGTAATTGCTTTAAATTATCAGTAAAATTTTTTAAAAATAAATGAATATAAGAGGGCAAAAGGGGCAATATAATAGTGTAAGGTTCGTAATGGTCGAGCCAAGGTCATCATAGGACGCAAGTTCTGTGATGGCCGGCCAAAGATTGGTCTTCGATCAAAAGGTCGGATGCCAGTCGGCGGGCAGATTATAATATGTCTCTATGGAGCTTAAATTTTTAAGCTAAAAAGGATGTATTATAGTCGAGCTAAGACTATTATGGGTTCCGCAGGTCGAGGTACGTTATGTACTTAGACTGGAAGCTTTATGCAAGACGCATAAAGTTTCTAAGGTATCTGTAATAGTCGAGCATAGGTCAGTATGGGTTTTGCAATACCTTGCCTTTTAAGTAAGGTATGAAAAGATTTGTACTGGCTGAAGCGAAGACCATTACGAGCCTTACTTTTTTGTTGTGTTGACAAAAATAAAGTGGAAAGCATGTAGCTATACCAAATGGCAAGCTACAAAATGCCCTCCACCTACATCCCTATATTCTGGCACTTGTTCTCTACATATATCTTTAGCAAGAGGACATCTTGTGTGAAATTTGCAGCCTTTTGGAGGGTTAGCAGGGCTGGGGATATCTCCCTCTAAAATTATTCTTTCTCTCTTTAAGTCTGGGTCTGGAATTGGAACGGCAGACAAAAGTGCCTGGGTGTAAGGATGAAGAGGATGGTCAAAAATCTCGTCTCGCGCTGCCATTTCAACTATTGACCCAAGATACATTACAGCAACTCTTGTACTTATGTGTTCTACAACACTCAAATCGTGGGAGATAAATAAATAAGTTAATCCTTTTTGTTGTTGCAGGTCCATAAGCAGATTGATTATTTGGGCTTGTATTGATACGTCAAGTGATGATACAGGCTCATCCAACACGATAAATTCGGGGTCTAAAATGAGTGCACGGGCTATGCCAATTCTCTGACGCTGGCCACCTGAAAATTCATGAGGATAGCGGTCTATATGATAAGGAGCTAAACCGCATATTTCCATTGTTTCTATAACTTTGCCTCGCAGTTCTTCTTTTGATACCAGTCCATGGTCTAAAAGAGCTTCTCCTATGGCATCTCCTACTCTAAGACGTGGGTTTAAAGAGCTAAATGGGTCTTGAAAAACCAATTGCATTTTAGGCCTTAGTTTTCTAAGTTCACTTTTTTTGAGGCTATGAATGGGAATAGATTTATAAAAAACTTCTCCATCAGTTTTATCATACAGCCTTATTATGGTACGTCCCACTGTGCTTTTACCACATCCAGATTCTCCCACGAGACTTAAGGTTTCACCTTTATTTATAGTAAATGTTACTCCATCTACTGCTTTTACATATCCTATTGTCCTTTGTAAAATACCGCCTCGTATTGGGAAGTATTTTTTAAGGTTTTTTACTTCTATTAAAGGTTCGCTCATTTTTTCCACTCTCCTTCATAGAGCCAGCAGGCAACTTTGTGTCCCTTTTCGTCAGCTTTAAGTTGAGGTATTTGTTGGCGGCAAACTTCCATTGCGAATTCACACCTATCGCTAAAATAACAGTAATCTCCTAAACCAATAGGATTTGGTACTTGACCAGGGATTGTATACAATCTTTCTTTTCTTTGGCCAATTATTGGTTTTGCTTTTAGAAGGCCTCTTGTATAGGGGTGTTTAGGATTTTTAAAAAGTTCTTTCACTGGGGCTTCTTCAATGACTTTTCCAGCGTACATAACTACTACATAGTCAGCCATTTCAGCAACAATTCCAAGGTCATGGGTTATAAGCATTAAAGCCATATTCCTTTCCTGCTTTATTTTTCTCAAAAGGTCAAGAATTTGGGCTTGAATTGTAACATCAAGAGCGGTGGTTGGTTCGTCAGCTATGAGGAGTTTCGGGTCACAACTTAAAGCGATTGCAATCATTATACGCTGTCTCATGCCACCACTTAACTCATGAGGATAACTTGTCATTATCTGTTCAGCTCTTGGGATTCCAACTTGTTTTATAAGTTCAACAGCCTTATTCCAAGCCTCTTTTTTATTCATGAGTTTATGCACCATCAAAGGCTCCATTATTTGTTCTCCAATTGTTAACACAGGGTTTAAAGAAGTCATGGGTTCTTGAAATACCATGCCTATTTCATTACCGCGTATTTTTCTCATTTCTGTTTCACTTAATTTAAGCACATCCCGTCCATCAAAGATTATTTCTCCCCCTTCAATTTTTCCCGGAGGTGATTGAATTAACCTCATTAAAGACAAAGCAGTTACACTTTTTCCACAGCCAGATTCACCAACTACACACACCGTTTCCCCTTCTCGTATAGAAAAACTAACGTCATTTACTGCTTTTACAACACCCTCTGATGTATAGAAAAAAGTTTTGAGGTTACGAAACTCCACTAAGTTTTTTGCCATTTTGATTCCTCCTAAATTTTTTGTCTAGGATCAAAAGCGTCTCTTAAGGCATCGCCAATAAAGTTTATAGCTACAACAGACAGCATTATGGCGACACCCGGTGGAATCCAAAGCCAAGGACGCTTCACAAAATCGATCATGTTGTTTGCGGCAGAGAGCATATAACCCCATGAAGGTGTTGGAGGGACTACTCCAAGTCCTAAGAAACTTAAAGCAGATTCTAATAATATTGCGTTAGCTACTCCTAGTGTTGCAGCAACGATGACAGTTGGTAAAACGTTGGGGAAAAGGTGTTTTATTATTTTTTTACTATCTCTTAAACCCAAAACTTCTGTTGCCAGCATAAATTCTTGCTCTTTTAAACTTAGTATCTGACTTCTTACAAGTCTTGCAAGTCCTACCCACGATATAAATCCTAAAATGAACATGACATAATATATTCTTTGCGAAGGTGGAATTTTTAAGTCAGACATTATTGCACCTAGCATGATTAAAATAGGAAGACCTGGCATAGCATAAATGATATCTGCTAATCTCATTATTATGACATCTAACCAACCTCCGTAATATCCTGCGATGGAGCCTAATGTTCCACCAATTAAAACAATTATTAAAGTAGCAGCAATCCCTATTGTAAGGGAAATTCTACCTGCAAGCATAAGCCTTAAAAGTACATCTCTTCCTAGATTATCTGTACCAAGCCAATGTTCTGCACTGGGTGGTTGATTTCCTTTTGATACATCTATTTTTGCATCCAGATAAGGCGAAAAATAAGGCCCTACAAATGAGAACAGTAACATAAAAGTCAAAATTACCAGTCCCAATATGGCGTATTTATTTTTTAAAAATCTATGAAAAGCGTCTTTCCAAATCGAAGGTGCTTTTTTTAAATTATTTTTCTTTTTATAGTCAAGAGGTTTGAGTTGTTCCAAGCTCTATCCCCCCTATTTAAGTCTTACACGTGGATCAGCAATGCCATACAAAACGTCAGCTAAAATATTTGCTAAAATTGTAAGAACAGTTATGAGCATTGTGTATCCCAAAAATAACGGATAATCCCTTATATAAATTCCTTCTAAAACTACTTTACCAATACCTGGCCAATTATATATTCTTTCTGTTATCATTGCACCTGCAAATAAGCTAGGTAATTCTAAAGTAAACAAAGTGATCAAAGGTAGAAGAGCATTTCTTAAAGCATGTTTAAAAATAACAGTTCTTTCCTTCAAGCCTTTAGCTCTGGCAGTCCTTATATAGTCTTGCTTTATGACTTCTAGCATATTCGCCCTAAAATAGCGGCTTAAGCCCCCTACACTTATTAAAGTTAGAGTAGCAACAGGAAGTACCATATGTTTTGCGACGTCAAATATATGAGCCCCTCCAGTATAGTTAGAACCAGTTGTTATCATCCCTCCCAGTGGGAACCACCTGAGGTCTACTGCGAAGATTTTAAGCATAACAAGACCTAAGAAGAAAGAAGGTAAAGAGTAAAGGATAAATACAAGAAGGGTAGCTATAGTGTCAAATACAGAATACTGCCGTATAGCAGAATAGATACCTACTATAGAGGCAATTAACCATTCAAAAAACATTATGGCTACTCCCAATATAAATGAATTCCATATAAAATCATTTATTACTTGTATAACAGGTTTTTTAAACATTAAAGAGTCGCCCAAATCACCTTTTAAAACACCGCTTGCCCAAGAAATATACCTTTGCGGTAATGGTTTGTCCAATCCATAAAGGGCCCTTAATTGTGCGGCCCTTTCCTCAGTCATCTTAGGATTTTGAAGTTGAGAGGTGACGTAGTCACCAGGTGCCATTGCAAAAATTAAAAATATTATTATAGAAGCTCCAATTAATGTAGGAATACTCTGCAATAGTCTGCGTATAATAAACTGAGTCATTTTATCCCTCCTAATAGATGAAAAGCCCGGCCCTTAACAGTCCGGGCTTTTTAAGTTTAAATTAGTACTGAAGAATTTCTGCTTGATATAGGGATTCTGTGAAATCTCTGAAGGATGAAATCTGGAATCCTACTACTCTGCAGTTCTTTGCATTGAGGTCATTTCTCTGATACAGGAAGATATATGGCAAGTCATCGTTTAATACTTTGTAAAGTTCATGATAAATTTCTTTGCGCTTATTAATATCTGTTTCTTCACGGCCCTTTAGGATAAGTTCATCAACTTTTGGATTTGCATATCCTATTTTATTCTGAGACCCTTTTGAGAAGAATGTAGTATAAGGATCTGGTTCAGGAGTTAATCCCCAAGCCATGAAGTACATTTCAAAATCGCCTTTATTGACCTTTTCAATTATGGCGTTGAAATCAAGAGGTTCTGCCACAAATTCTATACCCAATTCTTTATAATTTTCTACTGCCATTGGCACTAATGCATCATTTACTGGATTAGGTGATGAAGCTAGGAAGTGAATAGTAAATTTCTGACCATCTTTATAACGATAACCATCAGGGCCAACTTTCCAACCAGCTTCATCTAAAAGCTGCTTAGCCTTTTCTGGGTTATAGTCATAATGTATTATGTCTTTTTCATCTGGATATGCCCATGATACTTTAGACTGTGGCACATCTCTTACTTCTGCTAAACCTTGATATACAGCATCGACTATAGCTTGGCGGTTAAGACCATAGGCTAATGCTTTACGCACTCTTACATCTTGGAATTTTGGCAGTTTGTGATTGAAAGCTATATAGCCATAACCATTAGTTGGAAGTAAGCTATAATCAACAAATCCAAGGCTTTCTAGCAACTCTACGTTATCTTTCTTTGCTGTGATGTTTGAGGTCTCATAGTCTGTTTCACCGGTTTGTAACATTTGAACAGCTGTTTCCTCTGTTGTAGTTTTAAAAATCAAGTGTTTAATTTTTGGAGCACCTTTCCAGTAATTCTCATTTGCTACTAAGCGAACTTCTTGACCAGGAACAAATTTTTCAAATATATATGGCCCTGATCCAAGTGGTTGTTGTTCAAGAGCCTTTACTCCATCTAATTTGCCTTTAGCAAAGTCTTTTCCATAATAGTGCTGAGGAATAACTGGAATGTTAAGGTCTGATAAAGAAGTTCCTAAAACTTTTTCTAATTGAATCTGTATTGTATGGTCATCTATTACTTTTATCCCTTCAATTTTGTCTGCATTTCCTTCATTATATTCTTTAAACCCTTTGATTCCTGCTGCAGATAAAGCAATTGGCCCATCGTAAGTAGGATCAGCTAGTACATAATAAGAAAATTCTACATCCTTAGCTGTCAAAGGTGTTCCATCACTAAATTTCACGTCATCTCTTAAATGGAATGTGATAGTATTATTATCTTTGTCTATATCCCAACTCTTTGCAAGAGATGGAATGTATGTTCCATCGAAGTCTACCTCTAGTAGACTATTAAACATAGCGCTGTTTACGTAAATGTCGTATGATGTTTCAGCATAAAGAGGATTAAAAACCCCTTTTGGTGCATAGAGACCTATTATGAGTGTGTCTGTGCGAGACTTTGATGCTTCTGGTATTTTTGAAGTGTCTTTTGCTTTAGTCCAGTTGTCACTATCTTGAACTGAAGCGGTGGGAGTTGACTTAGTTTCTTCGGAAGGCTGAGTCGATTGGTTTTCTGTCTTGCCACAGGAAGTCAAGATAACAGATAGGGTAAAAATTAAGATTACGACTAGAGGAAGCCACTTTTTTCTTAGCATTTTTTAATCCCCCTTATAATTTTATTTATAATATAATTAGCAATTATATAGTTAGCTTCTATTATAGCATATCTAATATATGTTGGCAATATATCTGCTAAAAATGTAAGTTCTTTAGGTGCTTTTTGAATTTCGTGCATATATTTTTAAATATATTAAAATACAGACATAAAAACTGTTAATGATTTTTAAAAGTCTATTTTAATTTTATGCAAACAAAAAGCATTTTAGTACACATTTTGAGAATTTTTTCATAAAATTTTAATAGAACTTCAAAAAAACTTGTAAAAACAGAAGTTAATTTAAAATTTAATATTATTTTTAAGTTAAAAATGGTTTTTGATTAATAAAAAGTAAAGAAATAATAAAATTATTTTTCTATCGCTTTCTTATTTTGGTTTCGGACAATTTTGGAATAATACTCAATTATTATCTTAAAAAATATTGATTTATAAACAATTATTGGTATAATATTTTCTATAAAATATAAAGCTAAGATGGTGATAGGATGAAAGACAATTTTGTTCCTGAAGTAACTTCACTTTTAAGGCAAAAAATGGTTTTAGTTCCTGAGGTCATTCATCAAAAAGCTTCAGGTATAAAAGTTTATGGGAAATTAATAAAATCTCTCGTTTTTACCACAGACATCGCTCTTATTAGAAATACTAATGCTCATGCTGTTTTAGCTGTGTATCCTTTTACTCCTCAACCGGTGATTACTCATGCTCTTATGATGGCAGCAGATATTCCTGTGTTTTGCGGTGTAGGTGGAGGACTTACACAAGGGAGACGGGTTATAAACTTGGCTCTTGATGCTGAATTTCAGGGTGCCATGGGGGTTGTTGTAAATGCTCCAACTGCCAACGACATAATTAAAAAAATGAGAGCAGCAATAGACATACCTATCGTTGTAACTATTGTCTCAGAAAAAGAAGACATAAAAGGGAGAGTGGAAGCTGGTGCTACAATACTCAACATATCTGGTGCACAAAAGACACCTGATATAGTAAAATATGTAAGGGATATTTGCCCGGATATACCAATCATTGCTACAGGAGGCCCTACAGAAGAGACTATTTTAAAAACAATAGAAGCAGGTGCTAATGCTATATCTTATACTCCTCCTACAAATGCGGAAATTTTTTCTGAGGTAATGGACAAATATAGGAAAGAAAAAGAATGAGAATAAAAATAAACGGGCTTTTTAGTTCTTTTATCGGTTTGCTTCATTAAATAAGTATAATGCAAAAGAATTTTTGTTTACAAAGTTAACTATGATATAATAAATTAAAACATTTAATAACGGGGAGAGGATGAGGATGCAATACAGACAATTTGGCAAATTAAGTGTAGCAGTATCTGCTTTGGGATTTGGTTTGATGAGACTTCCTATAATTGATAACGACAACAATAAAATAGATGAGGCTGAAGCGATAAAGATGATAAAGTATGCCATTGACAATGGCGTAAATTATATTGATACAGCATGGCCGTATCATGGAGGTAACAGCGAAATAATTGCAGGTAAAGCTTTAAAAAATGGTTACCGAGAAAAAACTTTTCTTGCTACGAAACTTCCCACCTGGTTAATTAATGAAAAAGAAGACATGGACAAATATTTAAATGAACAGCTCAAAAAACTTCAGACAGACCACATAGATTTTTATCTTTTGCATGCTTTAGATAAAAATAAATGGGAGAACATGAAAAAAGTTGATGCTTTAAGCTGGGCTGAAAAGAAAAAGCAAGAAGGGAAGATAAGATACATAGGGTTTTCTTTTCACGATGAGTATCCCGTATTCCAAGAAATTGTAGATTATTATGACAAATGGGATTTCTGTCAAATACAATATAACTATATGGACATAGACGTACAAGCAGGAGAAAAAGGGCTAAAATATGCTGCTTCAAAGGGTTTAGGTGTTGTAATAATGGAGCCTATAAGAGGAGGAAGGCTTGCCAACCCTCCACAAGCAGTGCAAGACATTTGGGATACTGCAAAGGTTAAGCGTACCCCTGCTGAGTGGGCACTTCAATGGTTATGGAATCAGCCAGAAGTTTCGGTTGTTTTAAGTGGTATGAGTACCTTTGAGCAGTTAAAAGAAAATATAGAAAGTGCAAAAAGGTCAGGAGTAAATATCCTTACAAAAGAGGAACTTGAGATTGTAAATAGAGTTAGAAACAAATACAAAGAGCTTTCTCCAATTGCTTGTACGGGGTGCAATTACTGTATGCCTTGTCCAAATGGAGTAAATATACCGAAAAACTTTGAGCTTTACAATGAGGCTCATATGTATAACACTTATGAAGATAACCGCAGGGGTTATGAAAACTTGAAGGATGCAAAAGCGAGTTCTTGTATTGAGTGTGGTACCTGTGAGAGCGTATGTCCACAACATCTTACAATAATTGATTATCTTAAAGAGGTTGCAGATTATTTTGAAAGAGCATAGCGAAAAAGGAGAAGGAGTTTTATATTTTGCTTCTTCTCCTTTTTATGTAATACCGTGGCGAAAAGCTGTTAAAAATATTGCTATTCCAAGAAGAAAGCAGATAAGACCTAGTAATAAAATGATGGCCAAATAAGATTTTTTCTCCATTTAGTCTACCGCTCCTTTTAAAAACATATTTCTATAGTATAGACGAAAAAATTTGCTTTTAGTTTCATTTTTTTAAAATTTTTCTATAAATTTTTGGCTGGCTTTATTGTTTATGAGGGGGAGTTTTATATGTTTGAGTTTTCTGAAGAGATGTTAACTCCGGAATATTGGCTTAGAAAATTAGACAATGCTGATAAGGCTATTATGACACAACGAGAGATTGAAAACTTTAATGGAAAGATAATAAATAAGGTAGCTACAGTATATAACCTTGAGACATACGAAAGTAATTTAAAAAAAGATGAACTTATTAAATTGATTAAAAGTTATGAAATACCTAAAAAACCTATGTACGATAAGTATGGTAATTTCATAAAAAAAGACTTTTATGAAGATATAATAAAAAATACAAATTTAGAAGAAGTTGAGGATGTAAATTCTGCTATGTACGGTTTAGTAATTAAGAATACTTCTCTAAGAAGTTTTCCTACGAAAGAAGCTATTTTTGACAAACAAGGGGATATAGAAATTGACAGGTTTCAAGAGACAGGGTGTCAAGCTTTAGAACCTGTAATTATTTTACACAAAAGCAAAGACAAAAAATGGTTATTTATACAGATGTATAATTACAGAGGATGGGTTAAAGCAGAGGACATTGCAATTGCAAAAAACAAAAAAGAGCTATTTGATTATGTAAATTCCTATAAATTTTTGATTGTTACAGGAAACTACATAAAGACTCAGTACAATCCTTTTGATAAAAGCATTTCTAAACTGGAATTTACTATGGGTACTAAAGTATATCTTGAAGAAGAAAAAAAATTACGAAAAGTTGGTAATCAATCAGTGGAAGGAAACTATCTTGTAAAGTTACCTATTAGGAATAAAGAAGGGAGTCTTGAGTTTAGACATGCTTTGATTTCAAAAAAGGAAGATGTAAATGTCGGGTACCTTCCCTATACAAGAGAAAATATTCTAAAACAAGCTTTTAAACTTTTAGGTGATAGGTATGGGTGGGGAGATAGTTTTGGGGGAAGAGATTGTTCAAGCTATATAATGTATGTTTTTAAAACCTTTGGCATAAGGCTTCCTAGGAATGCTAATGATCAGGAAATAAGCGGGGACAAATCCTATAAATTTACTGATGGAATGTCAATTGAAGAAAGGATAAAGGTTTTTGGTAGTGTAAAGCCGGGGGCATTAGTCTATATGCCAGGGCATGCTATGATTTATATTGGAAAAGAAAAAGGTATTCCTTATATAATACATGACTTTCATGGATATGGAGAGAAAAAAGAAGGCAGATATGAATTTGTTCCTGTAAATGAGGTCATGGTAACCTCAAGTCTTTTGACAACAATTTCAGGAGTGCCTTTTATAGAAAAATTTACTTCTATTTTGGAAATAGAATAAGGGCAAACTGAAAATTTACCCTTATTCTCCATAGGCTTTTCTATATATTTCTGCAATTTCTGATACCAATGGCATTCTTGGATTTGAACCGGTGCACTGGTCGTTGAAGGCTATATCAGCCATTTCCATTATTTGTTTTTCAAATTCTTCTTTGTTTATTCCCGCATCTTTAAGTGTAAGAGGAAGATTTAACTCTTTCATGAGATTTTTTATTGCTTCAATGAGACTTTTTACTCCTTCATCAGTGGTTGATGCAGGAAGTCCTAAGAATTTTGCAATTTCTGCGTATTTCTCGGCTGCTTTGGGATATTCATATTGTGGGAATGAGGCAAATTTTTTAGGTAACTCAGCATTGTATTCTATGACATAGGGCAGAAGTATCGCATTTGCCCTTCCATGGGGAAGGTGGAATTTAGCGCCAAGTATGTGGGCCATACTGTGGTTTATTCCTAAAAATGCATTTGTGAATGCCATTCCTGCTATGCAAGAAGCATTGTGCATCTTTTCGCGGGCGACTTTGTCTTGTCCGTTTTTATATGCTTTAGGGAGATATTCAAATATCAGTTTTATGGCTTTTTCTGCGAGGGCGTCTGTATAGTCTGATGCCATCACGGATACATAAGCTTCAATGGCATGAGTTAAAGCATCCATACCTGTATCTGCAGTTACAGAGGGTGGAATTGTCATGACAAAGTCAGGGTCTATTATAGCAATATCTGGTGTCAATTCGTAATCTGTAAGAGGGTACTTTATATTTTTCTTTTTGTCTGTTATAACTGCAAAGGCTGTGACTTCAGAACCTGTACCGCTGGTGGTTGGTATTGCGATAAATAAAGCTTTTTTGCCGAGTTCAGGAAATCTATAAGTTCTTTTTCTTATGTCCATGAACTTTAACCTTAAGTCTTCAAATTTTGTGTCAGGGTACTCATAAAAAAGCCACATTCCCTTTGCTGCGTCTATTGCAGAACCACCACCTACAGCTATTAGTAAGTCAGGCTCGAACTCCTTCATTATTTTTATCCCTTTTTCTACAGTGTCAACTGATGGGTCTGGTTCTACTTCAGAGAAAATTTCATATTTAATATTTGCTTTATCTAATTGATATGTCACTTTATCTACAAAACCTAATTTAACCATTGCAGGGTCTGTTACAATAAAAGCTTTTTTGCCTTTTACTTGTGATAGATACTGTATTGACCCTCTTTCAAAATAGATTTGTGGTGGAACTCTGAACCATTTCATTCTCTCTTTTCTTATAAAAACTCGTTTTATGTTTATAAGGTTATAAACACTTACATTATCTGTTGTTGAATTTCCACCCATTGTACCGCAACCCAAAGTCAAAGATGGAGTAGCCGTGTTATAAATGTCTCCAATAGCGCCTTGTGAAGCAGGGGCGTTTACAAGGATTCTACTTGCTTGTACTCTATTTGCAAATTCATTAATAATTTGTTGGTTTTCAGAATGTATTACCGCAGAGTGACCAAGTCCGCCGAATTGTATCATTTCTTCGCATCTTTTTATACCTTCTTTGTAATCTTTGACTGTGTATAAAGCAAGTATTGGGCTTAGTTTTTCTCTGGATAGAGGATATTTAGGACCTACAGCTGGATATTCAGCTACAAGTATTTTGGTATTTTCAGGAACTTTAAATCCAGCCATTTGAGCAATTTTCACTGCAGGCTGACCCACAACTGCTGGATTCATTAAACCGGTGTTTTTGTCTATAGCGAATTCTTCTAACTTTTTAGTTTCTTCTTTATTTAAGAAATAGCAACCATATTCTCTCATTAATTTTTTTACTTCATTGGCTATTTCTTCATCTATTATCACAGCTTGTTCTGATGCGCATACTGTGCCATTGTCAAAAGTTTTGCTAAGTATTAGGTCTGAGACCGCTCTTTTAATATTTGCAGTTTTTTCAATGTAGCAGGGGACATTGCCAGGACCTACGCCAAGGGCGGGTTTTCCTGAGCTGTAAGCAGCTTTTACCATTCCCGCACCGCCTGTTGCGAGGATAAGGGAGACGCCGGGGTGTGTCATGAGAAGTTGCGTTGCTTCAATTGAAGGTGTTTCAATCCAACCTATGCATCCTTCGGGAGCACCCGCCTTTAATGCTGCCTCGTACATGGTCTTTGCTGCTTCTATACTACATTTTAATGCTTTGGGATGGAAACTAAAAATTATTGGATTTCTTGTTTTGATAGCTATTAAGCATTTAAACATTGTTGTAGAGGTAGGGTTTGTCACGGGGGTAACCCCTGCTATAATTCCTACAGGCTCTGCCACTTCCATATGATTTTCTTCTAAGTTTTCACTAAGGATGCCGACAGTCTTTTTGTCTTTTATATAATTGTACACATATTCTACTGCAAAGAGATTTTTCGTTATTTTGTCTTCATAAACCCCCATTTTCGTTTCTTCATGAGCTAATTTTGCCAGTTCTACATGCTTTTCTATGCCCGCTAGTGCCATAACTTTGACTATTTCATCAATTTGCTCTTGAGTGTATGACATGAATTTTTCTTGGGCTCTTTTTGCCCTTTCTACTAATAGGTCTATTTGTTTTTTAACATCTGTTGTTTCTTTTACTTCTGTTTTTTCTTTTGTTTCCTTTTTTTCTTGTAATAAAGTAGGCATAAGCACACCTCCATATTGATAATAATTTAACAAAATATTTTAATAAAATAAAGAGATTGTTAGGCGATTCTTAAAAATTTTAGGGTATATTATAAAAACTTTCGGCTTATAAACGGTATTTTGTGCAATATTTCAATTGTTATTCATTTAACAATCTCTTAACACTTTTATAGTACAACAACGATTCAATTTTGTCAATAGAGTTAAAATAGCCTGAAACGATTACTCAAAAAATTTTACAATATTTTTTCACAGTGTGTTATAATTAATTTGCCAGTTTTTATAGTTTTAAGGAGATGAGACTGTGATATATAAAAAATTTGTGTCACCTATTGGTATACTTACAATCTTTTCGTCAGGTAAAGGTATATGCCGCATTGACTTTGAAAATGAAAAATCTTCATTAGAAGGCTTTAAGGAAGGCAGCGATTCATATATTGAAGAGTGTATGCATCAACTTGGTTTGTATTTTTGTAAGGAATTAAAAAAATTCAATTTACAGATAGATTTACAAGGTACAGATTTTCAAAAAGCTGTGTGGCGTGAAATTTCAAAAATTCCCTATGGGGAAGTTAAAACATATGGAGAAATTGCTAAATTAATTGGAAAACCAAAAGCAGCAAGAGCAGTTGGGCAAGCTCTTAATAAAAATCCTATTCCCATTATTATACCGTGTCATAGAGTTATTGGAAGTAAGGGCGATTTAGTAGGCTTTGGAGGGGGGATTGAGATAAAAAAGTTTTTATTAAGACATGAAGGGGTAGAGGTGTAAAACCGCTATAAAAAATTTTAGCGGTGTCTTTTATTTTATTTTTGAAAAACTTTTAAGAAGTCTTGACATGATATTATAAAAGGGATAAAATATATTTTGCATTAGAAATATTCAGATACAAAATATTCGCATACGAAACAATTTAAACTGTGGTGGTGAAAATGGAAGAGATAAACAACGGATTGAAAATACTTAAGCTTTTAAAACAAATAATGGATATTATAAAGCATTCTATGAAATACGAATGCAAAGATTTTGACATTACAAGTCTTCAAGGAATGCTTATGGGCATTTTGGCTCATTATGGGGCAATGAAGGTGAGCGACTTAAGTCAAAAATTAGGGCTTTCTAATAGCACTGTTTCTGGAATTATTGACAGATTAGAAAAGCAAGGTTTGGTAGAGAGGACGAGAAGCACTGAAGATAGAAGAGTTGTTTATGTCAGTGTAACTTCTAAGTTTAAGGATACTTTCCAAAAGCACTTCAAAGAAGCGGAAAGGAAATTTGAGGAATTAATCAGCAGAGCAAGTCCAGAAGACCTTAACAAAATAATAGAAGGATTGGAATCACTGAAAAAAATATTGGAAAAACAAAATGATTTGCACTGAGAATTAAAGAAGTAGTCTCACTAAGGAATATCGAAAGATCTTGAGGCAAATTTTTAAAAGGAGAAGATGGTGATATGGTAAAACTGGCAAAGTATTTAAAACCATACGTTCTTTTACTTTTTTTAGCAGTGTTCTTCATATTTGTTCAAGCGATGAGTGATTTGTCATTGCCTGACTATATGTCAAAAATGGTCAATGTTGGAATACAGCAAGGTGGCATAATAAATGCAGTGCCTGAGGCTATAAGAAAAAGCGAAATGGATAAACTTTTGCTATTTGTTACACCTGAAGAAAAGGGAGAGATATTAAACGACTATACATTAGTAGATAAATCCAGTGTTGATTATAATAAATATATAAAAAAATATCCCATTCTTTCAAAAGAACCTGTATATGTGCTTAAAAATATAGATAGCTCAGAGATTGACAAAATAAACTTGAGTTTAGGAAAAGCTTGGCTTGCTGCTGCGGGTATTGAGCAAGCAAAGGCTAATGCAAAAAACGGAAGTATAGAATTCGATGGAAAGAAAATACCGGCAAATGTAGACCTCTTTTCTATGATGTCCCAACTGCCAGAGGACCAGCTTCTTAAAGTAAGGGATGAAATGAATAAAAAGTTTGCTTCTTTGGGAGACAATATGGTTATACAAGCTGCAACAATGGCTGTAAAAGATGAATACAAGGCAATTGGCATAGATACAAACAAAATTCAAACTGATTACATTCTTCATACTGGCCTTATAATGTTATTGATAACTGGACTGAGTGCATTAAGCACTATTATGGTAGCATTTTTTGCATCAAAGGTGGCAGCGGCAGTTGCGAGAGATTTAAGAAGAGATTTATTTGCAAGAGTAGAAAGCTTCTCTAATGCAGAATTCGATAAATTTTCTACGGCTTCTTTGATAACAAGAACTACAAATGACATTACACAAATACAAATGCTTCTTGTAATTATGATAAGAATGGTCTTTTATGCGCCTATAATGGGTATAGGCGGAGTATTTAGAGCTCTTAGCAAAAGTGTTTCGATGTCTTGGATTATAGCTTTAGCAGTAATAGTACTTTTAGGCATAATATCAGTGTTATACTCCATTGCGATGCCCAAGTTTTTGTTAATGCAAAAATTGATTGATAGATTAAATTTAGTTACTCGTGAAAACTTGTCAGGAATAATGGTGGTAAGGGCTTTTAATAATCAGAAATTTGAAGAAGAACGTTTTGACAAAGCTAATCAAGATATTACAAAAGTAGGACTTTTTGTAAATCGTGCCATGGCTGTTATGTTTCCATCTATGATGCTTGTGATGAATGGAGTTACTCTTTTAATAGTGTGGGTGGGAGCTCACCAAATACAAAATTCCGGCATGCAAGTGGGAGACATGATGGCATTTATGCAATATGCTATACAAATTATCTTTGCATTTTTGATGTTTTCAATGCTTTTTATAATGATTCCAAGAGCATCTGTGTCGGCAGAGCGTATTGCTGAGGTTTTGGCTACAGAGCCTTCTATAAAAGACCCACAAAGTCCAAAACAATTTAATGAAAATATGGCTGGAAGTATAGAATTTAAAAATGTGTCTTTTAAATATCCTGGCGCAGAAGAGTACGCTTTAAAGGATATAAACTTCAAGGTTTTACCAGGGCAGACAGTAGGAATAATAGGTAGGACAGGTTCAGGGAAGAGCACTTTAGTCAATTTAATTTTGAGATTTTATGATGCCACGGAAGGACAAGTTTTAGTGGATGGGGTAGATGTGAAAGAAGTAAGGCAGGAGGACTTGCGAAGCAGAATAGGGTATGTACCTCAAAAAAGTTGGCTTTTCAGTGGTACCATTAAATCGAATTTAAAATACGGAAATGACCAGGCTACTGACGAGGAAATAAAAGAAGCAGCAGAAATTGCACAAGCAATGGAATTTATAAATGAAAAGAGCAAAAAGTTTGATTCAGAAATTGCACAGGGAGGAACCAATGTATCAGGAGGACAAAAGCAGAGGCTTTCTATTGCACGGGCTCTTGTTAAAAAGCCTGAAATATATATTTTTGATGAAAGTTTTTCGGCTCTTGATTTTAAAACAGAGTCAGCTTTAAGGAAAGCCTTAAGAGAAAGGCTAAAATCAAGCACTGTTATAATTGTGTCACAAAGGGTGTCAACTCTTTTACATGCAGATCAAATAATAGTGCTTGAAGAAGGGAAAATTGTGGGCATAGGGAAACACAAAGAACTACTTAAAAACTGTCAAACTTACAGAGAAATAGCTTTATCACAGCTGTCGGAGGGGGAATTGGCGTGAGTGAAAATAAAAGAATGGACCACAAACATATGCCCAGACTTCGCGGGCCAGGAATGGGAGGCGGCCCCCATGGCATGGTTCGCGGTGGAGAAAAAGCGCAAGATTTTAAAGGTACAATGAAAAAGTTGATAAAATATTTATCAGCTTATAAATTTTCTATAATAAGTGTATTTATATTAGCAGCGCTTAGTGCTTCCTTCTCCATTGCGGGTCCTAAAATACTCAGTAAAGCTATAACCAAAATTTTTGAAGGTGTAATGGATAAGATAACGGGGAAAGGCACTGGAATAGATTTTGAATATGTAGGAAAGATAATTTTAATTCTCATAGGTTTATACGGCTTAAGTGCCTTGTTTGGGTATTTGCAAGGATGGATAATGTCCGGCGTTGCAATGAAGGTTACCTATAGATTTAGAAAAGAAATTTCTGAAAAAATTAACCGCCTGCCTTTGAAATATTTTGAAAGCACAAATCAAGGGGAAATATTGTCACGTATTACAAATGACGTGGATACAATTACTCAGACTCTTAATCAAAGTTTAACTCAGATAATTACTTCTGTGACGACAGTAGTAGGCGTTTTGATTATGATGTTTACCATAAACTGGCTCATGACTTTAGTAGCGATTTTGATAATTCCTTTGTCTTCTTTGGTAATTACCTTTATTGTCAAACATTCACAAAGGTATTTTAGAGAGCAGCAGGATTATTTAGGACATGTAAATGGTCATGTAGAGGAAATGTATGGAGGTCATAATATAGTAAAGGCTTTTAATGGAGAAAAAAAGAGCATTGAAAAGTTTGATGTATTAAATAACACTTTGTACGGAGCGGCTTGGAAATCACAGTTTTTGACAGGTATTATGATGCCTCTTATGAATATAATAGGAAACTTGGGCTATGTGGCAGTTACAGTTTTGGGTAGTTGGTTGGTTATAAAAAATGCAATAGAAGTAGGGGATATTCAGGCGTTTATACAGTATATCCGCTCTTTTACACAGCCTATTGCTCAGATTGCAAATATTTCTAATATACTGCAACAAACTGCTGCTTGCGCAGAAAGAGTATTTGAATTTTTGGAGGAAGGAGAAGAAGTTCCAGATAATCCACAGCCTGTAAAAATTGAAGATATAAAAGGGAATGTGGAGTTTAGAAATGTTCGTTTTGGATATAGATCTGATAAAATGGTAATAAATAACTTTTCTGCTTCTATTAAAGCAGGACAAAAAGTTGCAATTGTTGGTCCTACTGGAGCAGGAAAGACTACTATAGTGAAACTTTTAATGCGCTTTTACGATGTGAATGAAGGAGCTATTTTAATTGATGGACATGATATAAGAGATTTTACGAGGGAAGATTTGCGTTCACTTTTTGGCATGGTACTTCAAGATACATGGCTTTACAATGGTACTATTATGGACAATATAAGATATGGTCGTCTTGATGCTACTGATGAGGAAGTTATAAAGGCTGCTAAGGCAGCTTATGTGGATCATTTTGTAAAGACTTTGCCGGGTGGTTATAACATGGTATTAAATGAAGAGACCACAAATATTTCTCAAGGGCAAAAGCAGTTACTAACCATAGCAAGAGCTATTTTGAAAGATCCCAAAATTCTCATACTCGATGAGGCTACAAGCTCTATAGATACACTTACAGAAGTACAAATACAAAAAGCTATGGATTACCTTATGAAAGGACGCACAAGCTTTATAATCGCTCATAGGCTTTCTACAATACGAGATGCTGACTTGATCCTTGTCATGGACCATGGAGATATAGTAGAGCAAGGTACACACGAAGAGCTTCTTAAAAAAGGTGGTTTCTATGCGAACCTTTATAACAGCCAGTTTGAAAAAGAAGAGGAGATGGCAAGTTAATACCATTTGATGTGTGTGTAAAACATAAGCAACCTACAAAGTTTGGTTATCCGCACTTGATAATTATTCTTGACACAGATTACAGAAAATGATAAATTAAAGGTGAAAACAAAATAGGTGGTTATGTCCGCTGGGGGAGCCTTAATGGCTGAGATGGCATTGATGCCAAACCCTTAGAACCTGATGAGGGTAATGCCTCCGTAGGGAATGCGGCTCAAAAATACCGAATTTTGCGGTATTTTTTTCAGCGAACATAGCCTCCTAAAAAATGGAGGTGTTTTTGTTTATGTCTTATTTTTTAAGTATTTTTTCTGATTTTACCAAAATAAAGCCAGTCACTTTATCGGTTTTATTGGCAATTTTATTGCTAGCTTTTCTTTTATATCTTATGCGAAGAAGTGTCAAATTTGACACAAAAATGCTTGTATATGGTGCACTTTCAATTGCTATTTCTTTCGTGCTGTCTTATATAAGATTTTACCACTGGCCTCAAGGTGGTTCTATTACACCTGCCAGCATGTTGCCCCTTTTTATCTTTGCCTACTATTATGGACCAGGTCCTGGTGTGATTGTAGGAATGGCATATGGATTTTTACAACTTATTCAGGACCCATTTATAGTCCAATGGGTGCAAGTACTTCTCGACTATCCGCTGGCTTTTGGTGCTTTAGGACTTGCTGGCTTTTTTAGAAAAAACCTAAGTTTGGGAATTTTAGTTGGTGGATTTGGACGATTTTTCTCTCATTTTTTATCAGGTGTATTTTTCTTTGCAAGTTATGCGCCAGAGGGAATGAGCCCTATAGTTTATTCACTTTTAGTCAATGGAAGTATAATAGGTGTAGAAGTTGCAATATGTTTTGTGGTTTCGTTAATTCCCCAAGTTAGCAACGCTATCGAGGAAATTAAAAAGAAAGCAACTATTTAAGGGGGTATTTCCCCCTTTCATTTTTTGCAGTGAACAGTTAAATAACGATGGAATATTTTGTAAGAAAAAATTTAACATAAAATTAACATTTCTATAATGTTTTTTTAATGTTATCATAAGATAATTTAGTCAAAGTTTTAGAGAAAATCCATGTATAATTAAAAGAGGTCAGAAAAGAGTAGCAAAGCTTTTAAAAATACGATAATGTATATATAGTAAAATGAAACTGTAGGGGGATTTTACTAATGCAAATAAAAAAAGTACTTCTTGACAAAGATAAAAATATTTTTTTCTATATAAATGAAGGAATAAAATGTAATATTTTAGACAAAATAATGCCAAAAATAACTCATATAGGTGGACCTTTTTTTACAATATTTTCTTGCTTATTTTTAATCTTTTTTGGGAAAAACGAAATTAAAGCCTCTGCTTTAGAAGCTTTAACAGCGCTTGTAAGTAGTCATTTGTTTGTTCAACTTTTAAAAAGAAAATATACAAGACCACGACCTTATATGGTATTTACGAACACAAACACTTTTAAACATCTTTTAAAGGATTATTCTTTTCCTTCAGGCCATGCTACTGCCAGCTTTTCACTCGCTATAACCTTTTCAATGTTTTTTCCAAGCCTTGCAGTATTTTTAATTTTACTTGCAGTACTTGTGGGATTTTCAAGAATATACATGGGACTACATTATCCTTCAGATGTATTAATGGGTTCTACAATAGGCATTACTTTTTCTTATTTAACTCATTTTATAAGAACGCAATTGTTTTTGTAAAAAATTTTTCGAAAAAGATTGACATATTATAAATAGAAGAATATAATGTAAAGGGACACAAGTAAATATATCGTTAGGTGAGGCTCCTATACAGATACACGCTGCTGCCCGGAAACATCGAGAGATGCTAACGGGTTAACAAGTATTACCGAATTAAGGTTTTACTTAACGCAGCTGGAGGATGCTCCAAAGCTGTATAGTGCCAAAGCTCAACGAATTGAATGGCTAAAAACCTCTTTATTCGTTGAGAGGTTTTTTAATTTGCAAAAAACGGAGGTGAGAAGAATGGACGGTGGAGGTAGTAGTAAAAACCACAAAGGTATATGTAATGTGACATTGAAGAAGGATGGGCAGATAAGGCCACGTCCATTCTTCTCACATGGGCCTTTCTATAAATTTTGTTCTTTTTAAGATTGCCCATTTATCCCTTCTTTTGATGTCCTATTACATATACCTCCAAAACAATTCTCAGACTAACACCATTTAATTCCATCGTCTAAAAGCGAAAGTTTTTTACAAAAAAACAAATACTGTAACTGGAAGGTTGCAGTAGATTCAGCAGCCTTAGCCTATTATTGTGTTTTGGAGGTGTATGAAAATGATAAAAATTGCAAAGAAAAATGATTTCACAGATTCGATACTCACACAATTAATTGAGTTTGCTAGAAAAGATGTTGATGAAATTTTAGCACAATTAGGTACAGATAGAGAAGGACTGACTTCTGAGGAAGCGCAAGACAGGCTTGAAATGTATGGGTTAAATGAGATAGCCCATGAAAAACCGGCTCCATGGTATATTCAATTGATTAAAGCTTTTGTAAATCCCTTTATAGGTATATTGGTATTTTTAGCAATTGTATCATATATAACGGATGTACTTTTTACTGCACCTCAAGACAGAGATTGGAGCACGATAATTATTATTTCTATAATGGTAACGGTTAGTGGACTACTTCGTTTTGTTCAAGAGTACCGTTCTAATGTGGAAGCTGAAAAACTAAAAGCTCTTGTCTATACAACAGCTGCAGTTATTCGCAAAGATACAGGTGAAAAAGAGATAAAAATAGAGGAAATAGTGCCGGGTGACATAATACATTTGGCAGCAGGTGACATGGTACCTGCGGATGTTAGGGTTATTACTTCTAAAGACTTGTTTATAAACCAAGCAACTTTGACGGGAGAATCCGAACCTGTGGAGAAATATCCAGATTTAAAAGAAGAAAAAAGAAAAGCTAAGGATTTAAACCTTTCAGATTTAGAAAATATATGTTTTATGGGTACTAATGTAGTAAGTGGTTCTGCAATTGCTGTAGTTCTTTCAACAGGTGACCGTACTTATTTTGGTTCAATGGCAAAATCCCTTGTAGGGCATAGAGTGATGACAAGTTTTGAAAGAGGAATTAACAATGTAAGTAAAGTGCTCATCAAGTTTATGACAGTGATGTTTCCAATTGTTTTTGTTATAAATGGTCTTACAAAGGGTAATTGGTTGGATGCATTACTTTTTGCCTTGGCTGTAGCTGTTGGACTTACTCCCGAAATGCTTCCAATGATAGTCACTACCAACCTTGCTAAAGGTGCTGTGACAATGGCAAAGCGCAAAACAATTGTCAAGAGATTAGATGCTATACAAAATTTTGGAGCAATGGATGTACTTTGTACTGATAAAACTGGTACTTTGACGTTAAATAAAATAGTTGTAGAAAAACATCTTGACATACATGGGAATGAAGATGACAGAGTTTTAAGGCATGCGTATCTGAACAGTTTTTATCAAACAGGCTTAAGAAACTTAATGGATGTAGCCATTTTAGAGTATGGGGCTGAAAAAGGCTTTAATGGATTGGAGAAAATATATAAAAAAGTTGATGAGATACCCTTTGATTTTGTAAGGCGCAGAATGTCCGTAGTTTTAGAGAGCGAGGGTGGTAAAAGGCAGCTGGTGACTAAAGGTGCCGTTGAAGAGGTTCTTTCTATCTGTGAATATGCTGAGTACAAAGGCGAAGTAGTTCCTTTGACAGATGAAATACGCCAAGAAGTAAGAGAAATGGTAAAAAGACTAAATGAAGATGGAATGAGGGTGCTTGCCGTAGCTCAAAAAAATGATGTTCCACCAGAGGGAGTTTTCAGTGTAGCAGATGAAAGTAAGATGGTTCTCATGGGTTATATAGGTTTTCTCGATCCGCCAAAAGAATCTGCACCTTATGCGATAAAAGCATTGAAAGAGCATGGCGTAGATGTAAAAATTCTCACTGGTGACAATGAAATAGTGACGAAGAAGATCTGTAAAGAAGTGGGGATTAATGTAGAGAATGTTTTGTTGGGAAATGAAATAGAGAATATGACAGATGAAGAATTAGCAGAAGTAGCGGAAAAAACGACAATTTTTGCAAAACTTTCTCCTATGCAAAAATCGAAAATAATAAAGACTTTACAAAATAAAGGCCACATTGTTGGATATATGGGAGATGGAATTAATGATGCTCCTGCCTTAAGAGAAGCAGACGTTGGAATTTCAGTTGACTCTGCAGTAGATATCGCTAAAGAATCTGCGGATATAATACTTTTGGAAAAAAGTCTTACAGTATTAGAAGAAGGAGTTGTGGAAGGGCGCAGAATTTTTGGTAATATCATGAAATACATTGCAGTTACATCAAGCTCTAATTTTGGAAATGTATTTTCAGTTTTGGTGGCAAGCGCATTTTTACCATTTTTGCCAATGCAGCCTCTCCAATTACTTTTCCTTAACTTAACTTATGATTTATCTATGACGTCAGTACCTTGGGATACAATGGATAGAGAGTATATACAAAAACCAAGAAAATGGGATGCTGCGAATATAGGCAACTTCATGATATGGTTCGGACCTATAAGTTCAATTTTTGATATTACAACTTATGCTTTGATGTTTTTCTTGATTGGTCCAATAGTCATAGGAGGTTCTTACTTCTTGCTCCCTGAAGCACTTAAACTCCTATTTATTTCGCTTTTCCAAACAGGCTGGTTTGTAGAAAGCTTATGGACGCAAACAATGGTAGTTCACATGCTTAGGACTGAAAAAATTCCGTTTATACAAAGCATTGCTTCATGGCCGCTATTACTCTTTACCTCAGCAGCTGTTACAGTAGGAACAATTGTGCCATTTACTTCTTTTGGAGCAAAAATTGGAATGATGCCTTTACCGGGAATATATTTCTTGTTCTTGGCAGCTACGCTTCTTGCATACTTGATTTTGGCGCAATACGTTAAAACGAGATTTGTAAAAAGATTTGGAAGCTTGTTGTAACATTTTTTGGACAATAGATTAGACAAGTAAGGATATATTAAAACATGAGCAGGAGAAATCCTGCTCTTTTTAATACAGCACATTAGGATTAAAATATTACATCAATGTTACAAAATGCGCAATTTTGGTAAACAAAGGAGGAATTCATATTAATATGTAGAAGTAGTATATAGGAGGGATAATAATGATGGAGGTCATAAGATTTGAGACACACAAAGACCTTTTTAAACAATCTTGGGGAGATGTTCAAAAAGAGGATTAACGCCGGATAAAAAGTTAGTAATGTTAAATAATATAAAATTTATCAGGAATAACAAAAGAGAGTCATTGATTAAATCTTTTTACAAAAGCGTTCAAAATTTAAGGGGTGTCAATAGTTTCAAAAATTTTATATTTTTATTGACTGACGAAGAAGGCGTGATATTAGAATTAGTTTTACCTTGTGGTAATGCCAATTTTTCTTTAAAGAAAAGCATGATATTAAAAGAAGAAATTGCAGGTACAAATGCAGTATCACTGGCGATAAGAGAGAAGAAGACGATAATTGTTATAAAGGAACAACATTATATTGAAGAATTAAAAAAGTTAAGCTGTCTAGCCAGCCCTATCTTTAATAGAGATGGTAATTTAATAGGGGTAGTTGACATCTCTTCTGAGAATGATATTGGTCACGATTTTGCTGCATTGATATTTCTGCTAGCAAGAGACATAGAAAGGAATTATCAGATTATTTGAGATAGAGAGGATAAAAAACAAATTTGGTGAAATGGATATAAAGATACTCAAGCTTACGGCAGAAGGGAAAACAGATAAAGAAATTGCAAAAACAATTAATATGTCACTAAGCAATATAAAGTATCATAAAAGGAAAATTTTCAAACTATTGGGAACAAAGAATGTGAAGGACTGCATATACAAGGCAACAAAGTTGGATTTAATATAAGTTTTTATTGTTTTTACATTACTAAATAAGGGACAAAAAATGTTAGATTGTACTTTAGTACAAATTTTAAAGGAGAGAAACTCGGTTTTTATACTAAAGTACAAAAGTAAAGGCTATTTTAGTGAAAATTTATACTTTTGGTCAATTGACAAGTTGCTGGAAATAAGATACCATGGATATAAAAGAAACTACCGGTAATCTTTAGAATTATTAGGGAAGGAGCGAAAATGTTAGAAAAGAAAAGGAATTTAGGAATGTTTTTATCTACAATTAAGAAGGAGGTAGTAGCATGAAGGATTATTCCGAAATTTTAAATCAAATTTTTAATGCTTTAAGTGGCATTCGTGCGGAAGTCGGGAATGTATCTTCTGAAGTTTTTTTCACGCATCATCGTATAGGAGATATAGTGAGTCTTCTTAATGCAACTAACATTTTGTTAGGTATATTAACTATTGTTTTGAGTATAAATACATATATAAACTGGAAGAAATATAGGGATAATAAATAGGATGCTGCAATGATAATTAAGTTAAGTCTATATAATTGTGTAAAAAGGGGTTGAGCCATTCCCCACCCTCTGGTTAGAATAGAAATAGAAACAAACCAAAAATCATTTTTCCGGGACGAGAAATGGCTCAATACAATATCCCTATAGATTCTGAAATAATAAGGCGTGCGAAAAGGGGATTATCAAAGAATGGGAAATTGATGCCGCTGAATAATATAAAACTTACCAAAGATAACAAAAAGGTTTCACTTATCAAAGCTTTTCACAAAAGTCATTGAAGATTTAAAAAGAGGTTCATAGCTTTAAAAATCTTATATTCCTTTTAACTGATGAGGAGGGCAAGCTTTTAGAAATAATTTTACCTTCTGACAAAGCTCATTCTTATTTAAGAAATGGGATGGTATTAAAAGAAAAAATTGCAGGGACAAATGCGGTAGCATTGGTAATAAGAGAGAAAAATATAGCATTTGTAAAGAAAGAGGAGCATTACATTGACGCTTTAAAAAAACTAAATTGTATTGCTGAACCTATTTTCAGTAAAAAAATGGATTTAATAAGGATAATTGACATATCTTCTGAAGAAAAAATTAATGATGACTTTGCAGCGATAATATTTTTATTATCCAGGTACATAGAAAGGAATTACTCACTTTTTGAAGCAGAAAGAGTAAGAAAAAAATTTGACGGAATAGATATAAAAATATTGAAATTAACAGCCTGAAGGGAAAAAAGACGAAGAAATTGCAAGAATAGTGAATACCTCAATAAGCAATGTAAAATATCACAAGAAAAAGATTTTCAGTTTATTGGGTGCAAATAACGTAAAAGATTGTATATATAAAGCGGCAAAAATAGATTTGATTTAGCGTTTTTTAGGGTACCTAATTGAGGGGGAAAGAGATAAATTATACTTTAGTACAAGTTTTAGAGGAAATAAATGTTAATTTTATACTAAAGTACAAACAGAATAGATTTTATATAAAATTTGTACTTTTGGACAGTTGACATATCACTGGAAAAGATATACCATGGATATAGGAAGAATTACCGGTAATTCTTGGAATCAGTATAATAGAGGGGTGTTAAGAATGGTAAAAAAGTTAATTTTATTGCTTGTAATTGCATTTTTTCTTTCAATTTCAATTTTAAGTTTAGCTTTTGCTACTGATTTAAAAACTTCAAGTTTAAACGATAAAAAATTAATGATTAATTCACCTCAAGAATATGAATCCTATTTAATCCAAAAGGCCAATAACAGTAATAGTGAAGAAAAAAGTGCTATTGTAAATGCGCTATATAAATACAAATCTTTAACAAGAGATAAGCAAGAAAAGTTCATTGAAATAATTAATAATAAAAACCTAATGAGGGATGTGTTTAAAGCTTTTGGAGAGAGTGAAAAAGAAACCTTTTTAGGTGGTGATATAGTAGTTAACAATAGTATTGATAAATTAAAATTAGATAAAATAGATTATACAATTACAAGTTCATCAATTGAACTAACCACTGCCACATATAAACGATGGATAGAAGTATTTGGAATAACCGTATTTGAAACAACTTCATGGGTTAAATATGAACATGATAATTATTCAATATTCAGTATAGTGGGATATGATCATGTTGTATCAAGAGATTTGCTGGCTCCAGCATGGTCGTATTCGTGGAGTGGAAAAACTGCTTGGATTTTTGGGAATAAAGCATATTCTACTGCAGATTTAACTATGATAGATTTAGGAATTCCAATTCAGACTGTTCAAGTTGGAGTGTGGGGTGATATTTACAACAATGCTGGAGGATGGGTAAATAAATTATGAAGTATTTAAAAAATATTAATTTGCAGGGTGAAGATTAATTTTCAGAACATTAACTTTTCAAAACATTAACAATTAGAGAATTTTGGACATTTGAACTCTATAGTTATGTAAAAATTAGTGATATAGTATTGCCATCTTGCTTTTAGATTAAATCCAGTTAGAAAGTAGCGTATTTTATTATAAAGTATATTTTTGCTAGTTTAGACATTTTTGGGTGTTGTTTTTATACACTACTGTATATTATAAAGTTAATGCTTTGTAATATGCAGCAGCATTAATTTTTCAAGTTGTATTTATCACTGCTAAATAATCCCATTTTTATTAGAAAGGAGATATTAAATCATGTTTAAAAGATTAAATAAATTAAGTAGTAAATCAAAACGAACACTAGGGATAATTGTGGGGCTGATAGTAAGTTGTGTTGTAATATTTGTAATTATACTAGAGCTAATAAGGGTATATACTGGATAAAGTATAACAAAAGACAAGAGGACGGTTCATTTGTCTGAGTTTTAAGCAAAAATATCTATATTCACTGGAAGAGATATAAAAGGGACAAGTAAGAATAATTTGTGCTTTAAATAGATCAAGGTTGTGGAGTTTAAAGTAAGAAATTAAAGGTGTGATATAAATAAAAATGGATGAAAAAGTAAAAGCTATTATATTAGTGGTGATAATTTGTTTTGCTGCTATTTTAACTAAAAATCTGTATAATTATAGAATAAAGACCATTGATGAAGCAATTGGGTAGCCTAATCTTAAGGATTTTGAAAATTTGAATTATACAACAAAATTGCGGAGCCAGTTTATAGGCGTAATTACAATGAATGGGCAAGAGATGGAGTAAGATTGCTAGTAGATTTTATGTCAGCTTATTTAAATTATAGATCGGCAAAACTAAAGCTTGACCTTCGGGTTACGGCAGGGTAGCGGGCACATTCGACATCTTTGTCTTAGTGCCCGCCTCCGCCATCCTTGGCTCCGGCCCTGCCTTCACCCTTGGTCTCGCTAAGTTTTGTTAGGGCTTTGTCACAAGTCGCTCTTTATGCAAAATATCTCCTTTACGAAAGTTTGTTTACAGTCTGAGAGAGGTTTTACGGATGCCTCTCTTTTTTATTTTTTCTATGGTATAATGTACTAAAGATTTTGTGTGCTAAAGGGGAAGTATAAAATGGATAAAAAGAAGATTGCGAATATTTTAAACGATATAGGTTTATTGCTAGAGCTTAAAGGGGAAAATCCTTTTAAATCGAGAGCTTATTATAATGCTGCAAGGACAATAGAATTATTAGATGAAGATATAGAAATCCTTGTTAAAGAAGATAGATTAAAAGATATAAAGGGAATAGGGGAGGCAATTAATAAAAAGATTACGGAGCTAGTTTTAACAGGTAAAATGAAATATTATGAGGATTTAAAAGCCTCTATTCCTGAAGGGCTTGTTGAAATGCTTAAAATTCCTGGACTTGGTCCTAAAAAGATAAAGATTATATACGAAAAATTGAATATCACCACAATTAGAGAGTTGGAATACGCTTGTATAGAGAATAGATTGGTAGACCTTCCGGGGTTTGGGGAAAAGACTCAAAAGAAAATTTGGGAGGGGATACAGTTTGTGAAGCAATTTAGCGGTCAACATTTATATGCGGAAGCTTATGTAGAAGCTGTTAAATTGAAGGAATACCTGGAAAATACAAAGACAGCCTCAATTATAGAAATTGCAGGAAGTTTAAGGAGAAAAAAAGAGATAGTAAAAGATATTGATATTTTAGCTGGAGCATCAGATTCCTCAAGAGTTATGGAAGCCTTCGTAAACTATCCAGGGGTAAAGGAAGTTATAGCAAAGGGAGATACAAAAACCAGTGTCACTTTAAAATTAGGTATAAATGCAGATTTAAGAGTTGTGACAGAAAGAGAATTCCCTTATGCACTTCACCACTTTACAGGCAGTAGAGAGCACAATACTGCAATGAGACATAGGGCGAAGCAAATGGGTATAAAAATGAACGAGTACGGCCTTTTTAAAGGAGATAAACTTATAGAATGTAAAAGCGAAGAAGAGATATTTGATAAATTAGGACTTTTATATATTCCTCCAGAATTAAGAGAAAACATGGGAGAAATAGAAGCGGCAGAAAAAGGTGAGCTTCCGAAATTAATAGAAGAAAAAGATATAAAAGGAGTATTTCACGTTCATACGACTTACAGCGATGGGGCTAATACACTTATAGAAATGATAGAGACGGCGAGAAAATTGGGGTATAAGTATATAGGTATCACAGACCATAGCAGATCTGCTTTTTATGCAGGAGGACTCAAAGAAGAAGACTTAGTAAGGCAATGGGAGGAAATAGAAGAGTTAAATAAGAAATATAACGATATAGTTATATTTAAAGGAATAGAGTCTGATATACTGCCTGATGGTTCTTTAGATTATGAAGAAGAAATATTAAAACAATTCGATTTTGTGATTGCATCCATCCATTCTCATTTCAGGATGAGTAAAGAAGATATGACAAAAAGAATGATAAAGGCCATAGAAAATAAATATACAACTATAATAGGGCATGTTACAGGAAGGCTTCTTTTAGCGAGAGACAGTTATGAAATAGATATATATGAAGTTATAGCGGCAGCAGCCCATTATGGCAAAATAATTGAGATAAACGCAAACCCTTATAGGCTTGACTTAGACTGGCGGTATGTAAAGCATGCAAAAGAAAAAGGAGTAAAACTTGCAATATGTTCTGATGCCCACAGCATAGAAGGCTTAAATGATGTAAAGTATGGGGTAGGAATTGCTAGAAAAGGCTGGTTGGAGGCAAAAGACGTAATAAACACTTATGAAGTTCATGAGATCCACAAGTTATTTCAATTGAAGTGAGGTGAATAAATTAATGAGCTGATGGAGCTTTTACACGAGCATGTACAGTAGTAGATGAACAATGAGCTAGCCTAAAGGCGGCTCTTTGTTTTTTCAAAAGATGCAAAATAGGAGGTAGCTGTAAAAACGATAAATTCACAAATAAAAGAGACGATAGCTGAATGTATGTCCTTCCACAGTACCGACTTGCTATCGTCTCTTTAATTTATCGAAGGATGTTTACCGCCATTTTTTGCTTTGTAGATATTCATGGATGGAACGAGCTGCTTTTTTTCCGGCACCCATGGCCAAAATCACAGTAGCTGAACCTGTTACAATATCGCCTCCAGCCCATACCCCTTCTCTGGAAGTCCGTCCTTCCTCATCTACAGCGATATAACCATGTTTTGTAAGTTCTAAGCCTTCAGTGGCCTTTGTGAGGAGGGGATTAGGACCAGTGCCTATGGCGATTACTACCGTATCGATATCCATAACAAATTCAGAACCCATTATAGGAACTGGACGGCGACGACCCGAAGCGTCAGGTTCTCCAAGTTCCATGCGGATACACTCAATACCTTTGACCCAACCATTTTCGTTGCCTATTATTTTCACTGGATTTGTAAGCAAATCGAATATAATGCCTTCTTCTTTAGCGTTCTCGACTTCTTCTTTTCTTGCTGGCATTTCTTCCTCGGAACGACGATACACAATGTGAACCTCTTCAGCTCCCATTCTTAGAGCAGACCTGGCTGCATCCATGGCTACATTGCCACCCCCTATTACTGCTACTTTTTTACCTACCTTTATGGGGGTGTCAGTGTTGGGAAAAGAATAGGCTTTCATGAGGTTTATCCTGGTTAGAAACTCGTTGGCTGAATACACGCCCAGGTAGTTTTCACCAGGTATGCCCATAAATTTCGGGAGACCAGCTCCAGTGCCGGTAAAGACAGCCTCATACCCCATTTCAAAAAGGTCCTCTATCGTCAGAATTTTACCCATAACCATGTTAGTTTTAATTTCTACGCCTAGCTGTTGTATAAATTCTACTTCTTGTTCCACTATAATTTTCGGTAGTCTGAATTCAGGAATACCGTAGATCAATACGCCGCCGGGTTTGTGAAGAGCTTCAAAGATCGTTACATCGTAGCCGAGTTTAGCTAAATCTCCTGCACAGGTGAGACCGGCGGGCCCGGAACCGATGATAGCCACTTTTTTACCAAGCTTTTTGGGAATTACCGAGGGACGGATGCCTTTGGCTCTTTCCCAGTCTGCTGCAAATCGTTCTAGGCGACCTATTGCTACAGGTTCACCTACTTTACCCAAAACACAGTTTTTCTCGCATTGCTCTTCTTGTGGACAGACTCTGCCACATATGGCGGGCAAGCTGTTGGTTTCCTTTATAATCTTTATAGCTCCTTCAAAATCTCTTTCTGCAATACGCTTTATAAACTGGGGAATTTGTACCTGAACGGGGCACCCTTCAACACATCCTGGTTTTTTACACTGAAGGCACCTCTGGGCTTCACTTACTGCCTCCTCTTCCGAATAGCCCAAAGCTACTTCGCTAAAATTACGCCTGCGGACGTCAGGCTTTTGGGTAGGCATGGGTGTTTTCTTTTTACTTCTATTTAACGGCATCTTTATCAACTCCTTCTATTTTGTTGATTAATTTGCATTCATGAGCTTTATTAAACCTTTCGAGGGAAATTTTTTCTTCCTCTTTATAAGTGGCCAATCTTTTTATTAGTTCATCGAAATCTACTTTATGGCCGTCAAAAGCCGGACCATCAACGCAAGCAAATTTGATTTCTCCGTCTACGGTGACACGGCATCCACCACACATGCCTGTGCCGTCTACCATTATGGGATTAAGGCTCACCATAGTGGGTATGCCATAAGGCTTGGTAATTTTGCTTCCTATTTTCATCAAAATTGGTGGACCTATGATAATAATCTCATCAAATTTTTCACCTTGTTCTAAAAGCTCTTTAAGTACTACTGTGACAAACCCATGGCGGCCTTTTGAGCCATCGTCGGTGCAGATATACATCCTGTCACTAATAGCTTTTATCTCTTCTTCCAAAATTAGCAATTCAGCTGTCCTAGCACCTATAATAGAAACTACTTCTACCCCCTGTTGATGAAGCATTTTGAGTTTAGGATAAAGTGGAGCAATACCAAGGCCTCCGCCTATTCCTAAAACTTTCTTGTGATGAGGAAACTCTACCGGCACACCTAAAGGCCCAACAAAGTCCTGGATATAGTCTCCAGCTTCTAGAGTTCCTAATTCCCGTGTGGTTTTACCTACTTCTTGGAATACTATTGTGACAGTGCCACTTTCTGAATTATAATCTGCAATGGTAAGAGGAATTCTTTCTCCTCCTTCTTTTATCCTTAGTATAATAAATTGGCCTGGCTTTGCTTTTTTGGCCACTAATGGTGCTTCTATTACAAACAATTTGATGGAAGGTGCCAATTCTCTTTTTTCTAAAATTTTGAACATGATAATCCTCCTTCTTCTTTTAATAGTTGTTTATTCACTTTCGATGATATTATCAAGTGTTAGTGGCGTAAAAATGTTGCAAAAATAACTATTTTTTGTTATTTTTTTACCAAAAATTTACTAGCTGATGTGCCACATAAAAACCGATATATTTAGCTTTATTAGCATAAAAATGGGGGACTAAGTCCCCATTTTTATGCTAATATTACAACAGGTTTGATTAGGTCTTTTGGTTTATCTTTCATCAGCATTAGAGCTTTTTCAATATTATCAAATCCTTGGAAAACATGAGTGACGAGTTTAGAAGGATCGACACGCTTATAAAAAACAAGGTCAATCAGTCTTTCCATTCTTAGACGTCCACCGGGGCATAGCCCGCCTTTTATAGTTTTATGAGCCATGCCGCAACCCCATTCCAGACGAGGAACAGGCAAAACCTCTCCTTCGCCAAAATAATTTACATTAGCGATGGTGCCACCAGGTTTAACAATCTTAACTGCTGTAGCCATAATGTCAGCATTTCCTCCAGCGATGATGGCAGCATCAACACCTTTGCCTTTCGTTAAATCCATAATCTGGCTTTCGATAGGACCATTTTTATAGTTTACAATATCAGTAGCTCCATAGTATTTTGCAGCATCTACACAAACAGGTCTACTGCCTACTGCAATAATTCTTCCAGCACCCCGCAATTTGGCACCAGCGACTGCCATAAGACCTACTGGGCCAATACCCAAAACCGCCACCGATGCACCTAATTCTATTTCTGCCAGTTCGGCTCCATGGAAGCCAGTGGTCATCATATCAGGAATCATAACTGCAGCTTCCAATGGAATTTCTTTAGGCAGATGTGCTAAATTCATATCAGCATCGTTCACATGAAAGAATTCACCAAAAACACCATCTTTTATATTCGAAAATTTCCAGCCTGCCAGCATTCCACCGGAGTGCTGGTGATATCCTCTTTGTACTTCAGAGGTCCGCCAATCAGGGGTAATAGCTGGTACAACAACGCGATCACCAGGTTTAAAATCTTTTACCTCACTACCTACTTCAACTACTTCACCTATAGCTTCGTGACCGAGTATCATGTTATGTCTTTCGCCAATGGCGCCTTCAAAAACGGTATGAATGTCCGAAGTGCAAGGGGCCACAGCTAGAGGTCTTACAATAGCATCAAATGGGCCTGGAGTAGGCTTTTCTTTTTCAATCCAGCCGACTTTACCGATACTGAGCATTGCAAAACCTTTCATTATTAAAACACCTCCTAAAATACTGGGTAAGTCATTAATGTGAAAACTAGCTTACGCGGCGATTGTTAAATTTTTTACAATAATATAATAGCACATAGTTAAAAATTTATCAATAATTTATTCGGACATAGTTTAAAATTTCGTAGGATTTTTTAAGTAAAAAAGAACTAGAGAAAACTCTTGTGATAAAATAGCATTTGTAAAAAACAAAATCACAGAAAGGGGTTGTCTATTTTTCAAAATCTAGAAAACATCATACGCAATTTGCAGTATGTATTTGTCAAGCAAAAAATGCTCCTAATTTCAATTGAAATTTTTTCTTGACTCTAAAAATAAATCAAAAGTTTAATATTGATTATTTTTTAACAAAATGCTATAATTAAATTGATACAAATTTTACAAGGAGGTAATTAAAATGTGGGAAACTAAAATAAATCCCACCAAGATTTTTGAACTTCGGTGCAAGAATACAACTTATTTTGGAGTAGGTAGTATAAAGAAGATAGAAGACATTCTAAAAGCTTTAAAACATAAGGGTATCGATAATGTCATTTTTGTAACCGGAAAGAATTCATACAAAGTTAGTGGAGCTTGGGATGTGATAGAACCGGCTCTAAATACACTCGGCTTTAAATATTCACTTTATGACAAAGTCGGACCTAATCCTACTGTTGATATGATCGATGAAGCGGCCAAATTTGGCCGGGAAACTGGGGCGAAGGCTGTTATTGGCATTGGTGGTGGAAGCCCTATAGATACTGCAAAAAGTGTGGCTGTACTGTTAGAATATACTGATAAAAATGCAAGAGAACTTTATGAGCTGAAATTCACGCCTGAAAAAGCTGCTCCTATTATAGCTATAAATCTTACTCATGGTACTGGTACGGAGGTAGACCGATTTGCAGTAGCTACAATTCCAGAAAAAAATTATAAGCCTGCAATAGCTTATGAGTGCCTCTATCCTATGTATGCTATAGATGATCCTGCTCTCATGATAAAGCTTGATAAAAAACAGACAATAGCTGTTACTATAGATGCTTTAAATCACGTTACTGAAGCTGCCACCACTCTTGTGACGTCACCTTACAGCATTCTATTGGCGAAAGAGGCAGTAAGGTTGATAGTTCGTTACCTCCCTGTTGCTGTAAATGACCCTGAAAACCTTGTGGCTAGATACTATTTGCTTTATGCTTCTGCTATAGCTGGTATTTCTTTTGACAATGGTCTCTTGCACCTTACTCATGCACTGGAGCACCCACTAAGCGCAGTAAAACCTGAGATTGCTCACGGCCTTGGGCTTGGTGCTATACTGCCTGCAGTGGTAAAAACTATTTATCCTGCTGTTGCAGAGGTGTTAGCTGACATATACAGCCCTATCGTGCCTGGACTAAAAGGTTTGCCTGCTGAAGCAGAATATGTAGCTAAAAAGGTTGAAGAATGGCTCTTTAATGTAGGATGCACGCAGAAACTTTCGGACTTTGGATTCACAAAAGAGGATGTCCCGACTCTGGTGAAGCTTGCTAAAACAACACCTTCTCTCGACGGATTGCTTTCTATTGCACCAGTGGAAGCCACTGAAGCTGTTATTGCCAAGATTTATGAAGAATCTCTTAACCCAATCTCTTAATCCAAAGGCTATTCTGATACAAAGAGCAAAAAAGTTCAACAATTAAAAAAAACCCCACTTTTAGTAAATACGAAAAGTGGGGTTATCATCTTTATGTATTAATTATTGCAAAAAACATAAAGATTTTATATTGGATATGTGCCAATTCAATAAAGGTAAATTGCTAGTAAGCTTTTAACATAGACATAAGTAAGGAATTGTGTTATACCAAAAGTGAAATTGTTATAAAATTAACATCTTAGAGGCAAAGTGTATACTATACCCATATTTTAAGCTTACCAGTGGAGATAAATAGTAGCATAATAAAAAACACTGATATGAAAGAAGAAAAGAAATAGCTCATTGCTTAACTTTAATATCCCGGAGTTTCCGATGGTTAAGATAACGGTTTTATGGAAAGTTCCTTAAGGTTGCCGATAAATATTTCACTTCTATGACGCGCAGGAGGTGGCGAGGATTTAGAAGCTATAAAAAATAGTAAATGGGAGGAGGAATAATTTTGGATGTAATCAGTGTATCTAAGGCAAACTGCAAAAATTGCTACCGGTGCGTTAGGCATTGTCCTGTCAAAGCTATAAAAGTAGTTGGCGGTCAGGCGGAAGTTGTGGATAGCTTATGTATATACTGTGGAAGGTGTGTCATCGAATGCCCCCAGAATGCAAAGAAGGTACGGAACGACTTACATGCAGTAAAAGAATTCATAAATGCCGGTGAAAAGGTTATAGCCTCCATAGCTCCTTCTTACCCTGCTGTCTTTGACGTAACTTCTCCTCAGGAGATGTTTTCCATACTGAAGGCCCTAGGGTTTTATGGAGCTGAGGAAACAGCGGTGGGAGCTGAAATGGTATCTATGGAGTACCAGCATTTGATCAAAAAGGGGCATAAGGGTTCCATCATAACCACGGCTTGCCCGGTTGTAAAAAATCTGGTAGAGAAATACTATCCAGGACTTATAAGGAATCTAGCTCCGGTGGTTTCCCCGATGGTTGCTCATGCAAGGTCATTGAAGCAAAGATATGGGTTGGACATTAAAGTTGTTTTTATAGGTCCCTGCATTGCCAAAAAAGCTGAAGCCCTAGATAGGAGTGTTTTAGGGAATGTAGATGCAGTACTAACTTTTCAAGAGTTGGCCGATTGGGTAGATGAGAAAGCCTCCGAGGTAGCTGGAGTAGACTTAGGAGAGCGAGAAAATGTATTAGAACCTCTTATTGCCAGGAGTTATCCCTTGCCAGGGGGGCTTTTAAAGACTTCTTCAATGGAGGGTGACCTTTTGTCTCGAGAGGTCGTAGTCGTGGACGGTATAGAAAACTGTATGGAACTTTTAGATGCCCTGGATATGGGAAACGTAAATGGTCGCATATTTGAGATGATGGCCTGTAGGGGTGGCTGTATCAATGGGCCCTCGATGCTGCCTGATAGTTCCCTTTATGAAAGAAGGGAAAGGTTGCTTTCATTTATAGAAAATAATCAACAGCAGCAGGGATATGAGAATATAAAGGCCTCTGCGGCGGGTATTGACCTCAGTAGGTCTTTCGAGCCGAAGGCCTTTAAAGCGCCTAGGCCAACCGAATCAGAGATAAGAGAAATACTGGCTTCAATAGGCAAGACGACTCCAGAAAAAGAACTGAACTGCGGGGCATGCGGGTATCCTTCCTGCCGCAAAAAAGCCGAGGCCGTCTACCATGGAATGGCGGAGCCGGACATGTGCATCCCTTACATGAGGTCCAGGGCCGAATCTCTAGCCAACCTGATCATAGACCACACCCTGAACGGTATCATTTTGGTAGACAGTAATTTGAATATAAAGGAAATAAACAGAGCGGCGGAAAGAATGTTCGATGTTGAAAAAGAACAGGTCCAGGGGAAGCCCCTTTCGACTGTCATCGACGACAGGGATTTTGCCTGGGTACTGGCCAATAAAACTAACCTGCAGGATAAAAAGGTGAACTATCCCCGGAATTCTTTAACTACCCTCCAGACTATATGCTATATCGAGGAAGAGGACATGGTACTGGCGATTATTCAGGATATTACCGAACAGGAAAAGCAGAGGATGGAACTGGAAAGGGTTAGGGAGGAGACCCTGGAGAAGGCCCAGGAAGTAATAAACAGGCAGATGCGCGTGGCCCAGGAAATAGCAGGACTGCTGGGAGAGACGACGGCGGAGAGCAAGATGCTGCTCCTTAAGCTTATAGAACTGGTTAAAGGAAGGGAAGAAAATGAAGGTCTTTGCTGAAGTGTTCACCAAAAGCCTTACCAAAAAAGGAGAAGAGCTGTGTGGGGACAGCGTTGAGGTTGTGCAATCCGAAGACGGCATAATTGCCGTAATGGCCGATGGCCTGGGGAGCGGGGTAAAGGCTAGTATACTTTCCACTCTTACCGTAAGGATTGCTTCTACTATGATAAAAAACAGGGCTTCCATAGAAGAAGTGGTCAGGACCCTGATTAATACTCTTCCTGTGTGCCGAGTCCGGCAGCTTGCTTATTCCACCTTTTCCATTCTCGAGATTAACGATGATGGAAAAGGAAGGCTTTTTGAATTTGATAATCCACCTGTGATTTACATCCGGGACGGAAAGGTTCTTAAGCTACCTTACAGGGAACTGAGGGTGGAAGACAGGAAGATTCTGGAGTACCGGTTTGAAGCCTTCCCGGGGGATAAAATATTCCTGGTAAGCGACGGAGTTATTCACGCAGGAGCAGGGGGTATCTTGAACCTGGGATGGCAGTGGCCTAATGTGGCCGAATACCTGCAGAGGCTTGACAGAAGTGGATGCTTCGTGTCGGAAATGGTGGACCAGCTGATCAAAACGTGTAGCCACCTTTATTCCAGTAATCCGGGGGATGATACCACGGTCTTGGGAGTAGGTTTGAGAAAGTCGGAGCTAATCACGGTACTAGTTGGCCCTCCTGAAGATAGGTCAAAGGATGCAGAAGTTGTGAAAAAACTTATCGACAGCGAAGGCAAAAAAGTGGTCTGCGGAGGTACTACTGCAAATATTGTTTCTAGGGAAACTGGAAGGAAGGTAGTCACAAATAGGGACTATGCCGACCCGGCGATACCTCCCGTCGGTAGCATAGAGGGAATAGACCTTGTAACCGAAGGTTTGATAACTTTAAGTAGGTGTGTCGAGATACTGAGAAGTTTTGTAAACATATATTCCTTTTCTCCCCACTTTTTGGACGATATGAGGGAAAAGAAGGACGGAGCTTCAATATTGGCAGACCTGCTTGTCAATCGCTCAACTCATATCCGATTTCTGGTGGGGCGAGCGGTTAATCCCGCCCACCGGAATGCATACCTGCCGGAAGGCGCAAACGATAAACTCAAGGTAGTAGAAGAGCTGGCCCAAATTCTGAAAAAATGTGGCAAGAGAGTGTATATAGAACTTTATTAAATGAGAAAGAAGCGGTCCATGCTCAAGGCCGCTTTTTATATTTTTGCTGCTTTTGAGACATTTAAAAAGAATTTCACACATTTTAATTATACCAAACAAAAGGGAAGCAACCTCTACTCTTTTTTATTTTCTTCTTAAATGTTTTTGTAATTATTCTCTAAGTGGTAAATATGTCCATATTATTTACAAATTTTTTATGAAAAAGTCTTGAAAAATTTTTTTATGGTGGTATAATGTAAAATAAAAGTTGTATAATTATAAATTAAATATTGTATTTATGCATAAAAATATTTTTTTAACACCATATGCATAAATATAAATTATAGCGTATATATATTAAGTAACGGCAGAGGATATAAAAAGGGGGAGACACTTTAAATGGTGAAGGTAGGAATATTTGGAGCAACGGGTTATACAGGAGTCGAACTTATAAGAATACTTTCAAAACACGAAAAAGTAGAGATAAAATATCTTTCTTCTCAAAGTTATAATACCATAGCAATTTCGAATGTTTATTCATCCCTTCTTGGTTTTTGCGACAAAGTGCTGGAAGAGGTAGACTTCGAAAGGGCAATGTCGGAGTGTGATGTCATATTTACAGCTTTGCCTTCAGGTCATGCTGCAAAAATTGCCAGAGAAGCTGTAAAAAAAGGAATAAAAGTGATTGACTTAGGAGCTGACTTTAGATTTGACGATTATTCTATCTATAAAGAATGGTATAGTGGAGAGTATGATGGCTACGACGGGATTAAAAGAGTATATGGACTCCCTGAAATTTATAGAGATGACATAAAAGAGGCTCAGGTTGTAGGAAATCCTGGATGTTATCCTACAAGCGTTATATTAGGGCTTATGCCTCTTTTGAAAAATGGCATAATAGAAGGGAAGATAATTGTTGATTCAAAGTCAGGCGTATCAGGAGCAGGTCGTAGTCCATCCCAAAAAAATATGTATGCAGAATGCAATGAAAACATAAAAGCGTATAATGTTGCAAAACACCGACATATTCCAGAAATGGAGCAAGAACTTTCAAAAATTTTTGGTGAAACAGTGTCTGTTGTGTTTACACCTCACCTTGCTCCCATGACAAGAGGAATTTTAAGTACCATGTATTGCAAATTAAAAAAAGATATAGATGTTGATACTGTTTATGACATTTATGCTGATTTTTATAAAAAAGAGTATTTTATAAAAGTGTTGGAACCTGGCCATTATCCCGCAACAAAAAGTGTTTATGGGTCAAATTTTTGTCACATAGGTTTTGAGGTTGATAAACGTACTAATACTTTAATAGTCATGTCTGCAATTGATAATCTCGTTAAAGGGGCGTCAGGCCAGGCAGTGCAAAACATGAATATTATGTTTGGAATACAGGAAAATACAGCACTTGATATTATTCCAGTATATCCATAGATGAAAGATAAAAACACAAATAAAAAAGGATGTGGAGGATTTGATAATGGAAAAATTGGAGATTTTAGAAGGAAGCATAGAACTGCCGAAAGGCTTTTTAGCTTCGGGAATCTTTGCCGGGATTAAGAAAAGAAAAAAAGATGTTGCACTCATATATTCTGAAAAAGAGGCAAATGCATCAGCTGTATTTACAACGAATAAAGTTAAAGCGGCACCAGTCATTCTTGATATGGAAAGAATAAAAAAAGGAGTAGCACAGGCAATTGTTGTAAACAGTGGCAATGCCAATGCCTGTACAGGGGAAAAGGGGCTGGAAGATGCTATTAACATGGCAAAGAAAGTGTCACAACTTCTTAAAATAGATGAAAAAAATGTGCTGGTGTGTTCTACAGGTGTGATTGGAGTACCACTTCCTATGGAAAAAGTTTTAAAAGGGATTGAGGTTGCGGCAGAAAATCTTTCAACAGAGGGTGGGTACCAAGCGGCTGAAGCTATAATGACAACAGATACTTTTTTAAAGGGCGTAACAGCCAAGTTTGTGATAGAGGGCAAAACTGTTACAATGACAGGGTTTGCAAAAGGGTCAGGCATGATACATCCGAATATGGCGACAATGCTTTCTTTTATACTTACAGATGCGAGTATAACTAAAGTTGCATTAGACAAGGCTTTTAAGGAAACAGTAGAAAAAACTTATAACATGATCTCTGTTGACGGAGATATGAGCACAAATGATACAGCGATAATACTTGCAAATGGGGAAGCGCAAAACAAAATAATAGAAGAGGGGACTCATGAATTTGATGTGTTTTATAAAGCCTTAGAGTATGTGAATAAAACTCTTGCAAAACTTATTGTGAAGGATGGGGAAGGAGCAACTAAGTTCATGGAAGTAAATGTAATAAATGCAAAAACTGAAAAAGATGCAAGGTTGGCTGCAAAGTCTATTGTAAACTCAAATCTTGTGAAGACAGCTATATTTGGTGAAGATGCCAACTGGGGAAGGATTCTCGCGGCAGTGGGATATTCAGGAGCAGATTTTGACGCAAGTAGAGTTGACATATATTTAAAAAGCATGAAAGGAGAAATTAAAGTTTGTGAAAACGGAGGTTACATCTTTTTTGATGAGGCTTTAGCCAAAGAAATTTTAAAAGAAAAAGAGATTACTGTAACCGTAGATATGAAGGCCGGGGAATATAGCGGAACTGCATGGGGGTGCGACTTAAGCTATGACTATGTAAAAATTAACGGGAGTTATAGAACATGATTAGAAGGCAAAAATATGGCGACGAAATCGCAAAAGCCCAGGTTTTAATAGAAGCACTCCCATACATTAAAAAGTTCTCCGGCACGACAGTTGTAATAAAATACGGTGGAAGTGCAATGTTAGACTGCAATTTAAAAAGAATGGTAATGCAGGACATTGTATTGATGAAATTTGTAGGATTAAATCCTATAGTTGTACATGGCGGTGGACCAGAAATAAATAAGATGCTGGAGAGGCTAGGTATAGAATCAAAGTTTGTAAATGGCTTGAGGGTTACCGACGAGGCCACGATGGAGATTGTTGAAATGGTGCTGACAGGTCGTATCAACAAAGAAATTGTATCCTTGATCAATGAACTAGGGGGCCAGGCGATTGGCGTAAGCGGGAAAGATGGGAGACTTTTAAAGGCGGAAAAAGATACCTCAAACGGCGACATAGGATACGTAGGAAAAATTGTAGATGTAAACATAGATGTAATAACAATGATGCTGGAAAAAGGATATATACCTGTTATTGCACCGACATCTTTCGGAGATGACGGCAAAACATACAATGTGAATGCAGATACTGCCGCGGGGAAAATTGCAGAAGCATTAAAGGCTGAAAAGCTAATTTTACTTACGGATGTCGAAGGAATTCTATCAAATATAAACGATAAAAGCAGCCTAATATCCCGAATGGACTTAGAGCATGCAAAAGAATTTATGAATTCGGGACGCATAAACGGTGGGATGATACCAAAACTTGAATGTTGCATAAAAGCTGTTGAAAATGGTGTAAAAAGAGCTCACATCATTGACGGAAGGCTTACACATTCACTACTTCTTGAAATTTTTACTGATGAAGGCATAGGTACTATGATAGGAAAGGAATGTTTTGACGATGATAACCTTTGAGGATAAGAAATATCTAATGAATACTTATAGCAGATACCCTATTACCTTGGTAGAGGGAAAAGGGACAAAAGTATGGGATGACAAAGGAAATGTCTATCTGGATTTTATTGCAGGTATTGCAGTAAATTCACTGGGGCACTGTCATCCAGCATTAGTTAATGCTCTAAAGAATCAATCTGAAAAACTTATACACTGTTCTAATCTTTATTGGAATGAGAATCAAATAGAACTTGCAAAGATAATTGCGGAAAATTCATTTGGAGGCAAAGTATTTTTTGCAAATAGTGGCGCAGAAGCAAATGAAGGTGCTATAAAACTTGCTAGAAAATATGCATCATTAAAGTACGGTGATAAAAGGCATAAGGTTATATCTGCCAAAAATTCTTTTCATGGAAGAACTTTTGGGGCATTGACAGCGACAGGCCAAGAAAAGTATCACAAGGGTTTTGGACCACTTCTTTCTGGTTTTAAATATGTACCTTTTAATGATATTGACGCTCTTTATGAAGCAATTGATGATGAAGTGTGTGCAATTATGCTGGAAGTAGTGCAAGGCGAAGGTGGTATCCATGAAGCTACACCGGAGTATATAAAGGCAGTAAGAGAAATATGTGACGAAAATGACATCCTCTTTATAATAGACGAAGTTCAGACAGGTATAGGAAGGACGGGAAAACTTTTTGGATATGAACATTACGGCATAACTCCTGACATTATGACTTTGGCAAAGGGATTGGGAGGAGGCTTCCCAATAGGAGCTATTGTCGCAAAAGAGGATAAAGCTGTTTTTCAACCGGGAGACCATGCCTCCACATTTGGCGGAAGTCCTTTAGCTTGCGCTGCAGGGATTGCGGTTATGAAAGAGATAACAAAAACCGGATTTTTAGAGAGTATTGTTAAAAAAGGAGAGTACTTTAAAGAAAAGCTTAAAAATTTGAAAGAAAAGCACAGTGTTATTAAAGAAATAAGAGGAAAAGGCCTTATGATAGGATGTCAAATGGATATGAAAGAAGCAGGAGACATTGTGACAAAGGCAATGGAAAAAGGACTTCTCATAAATTGTATCAGCCACAATGTGTTAAGGTTTGTTCCTCCTCTTACTGTAACAGAAGAGGAAATAGATACTGCAATAATAATACTGGATGATGTATTTTGTGAAATGGGGTTTTAGTATGAAAGGTTATTTAAAGCTTGAGGATGGAAGCATATTTGAAGGCAAGTTAATAAGCAAAAACAAAAAAGGATATGGAGAAGTTGTTTTTACTACAGGGATGACAGGCTATCAAGAAGCTATAACGGATCCTTCCTATGCAGGCCAAATAGTTGTCATGACATATCCTTTAATAGGAAATTATGGTATTAACAAATACGACTTTCAATCAGAAAAACCTCATATAAGGGGGTTTGTGATACGGGAATATTGTGATAAGCCTAGTAATTTCCAGAGTGAGAAGTCGCTTTTGAGCTATCTTGATGAGCACAACATACCGGTATTATCAGGTGTTGATACAAGAGCTTTGACAAAAAAACTTAGAGAAAATGGAACTATGAGAGGAATTATAACTTCTAACGCTGACGACAACATAGAATTTGACCAAACAAATCTTTTAGAAGAAGTTTCTACAAAAAGGTCATACCGTATAGCGGGCATTGGTCCAAAACTTGCCTTTATTGACCTTGGCACAAAAAAGAGTATTTTAAAAATGCTAAATTCAGTTGGATTTGACATTTATGTGTTTCCTTACAATGCAAGTTATGATGATGTTATGCAAATAAATCCCGATGCAATATTTCTTTCAAATGGACCGGGTGACCCTAAAGATGCAGTTTATGCAATAGAACTTACTAAACACTTTATAGGTATAAAACCTGTGTTGGGGATATGCCTAGGTCATCAGATAATAGCGCTCGCTCTTGGATGCAATACAGTAAAAATGAAATTCGGCCACAGAGGTGCAAATCAACCTGTTAAAGATTTGCTGACAAATAAAGACTATATAACTTCTCAAAACCACGGATACGCTGTTGAAGAGGAATCAATAGATAAAGACAAGATAACTGTTACCCATATAAACTTAAACGATGGAACAGTAGAAGGCATTATGCATAAGTTTCTGCCAGTTTTTTCTGTACAATATCATCCTGAGGCATGTCCTGGACCCCGTGATTCAACAGATATTTTTGATAAATTCATGGATATAGTCATGGTTTACAAAAGGAGGTCTTATTTTGCCGAAGTATAAGGATATTAATAAGGTTCTGGTAATAGGCTCAGGCCCTATTATAATAGGGCAAGCCGCAGAATTTGATTATTCAGGAACCCAGGCCTGCAAATCCTTAAAAGAAGAAGGGCTGCAAGTTGTCTTAGTTAACAACAATCCAGCCACTATAATGACTGACACTGATATAGCAGACATTGTTTATATTGAAAATCCTACCGTTTGCGTGGTTGAAAAAATAATAGCGAAAGAAAAACCCGATGGAATTCTTGCTACTTTAGGAGGACAGACAGGGCTCAACCTTGCTGTCAAACTCAAAGAAGAAGGGATTTTGGACAAATACAATGTAAAACTTTTGGGAACTTCTTTTGAATCAATAAAAACTGCAGAAGACAGAGAGCTTTTTAAAAGAAAAATGCAGGAAATAGGGGAACCAGTCGCTGAAAGTGTCACCGTCACAAATATAGAGGATGCACTTAAATTTGCTAAAAATTACGGTTATCCTTTAATAATAAGACCTGCTTATACCCTTGGGGGTACAGGAGGTGGCATAGCCCACAATGACGAAGAACTTATTTCGATTGTAAGTTTAGGTCTTAAAAAGAGTATGGTGGGAGAAGTACTTGTTGAAAAATCACTATACGGATGGAAAGAAATAGAGTTTGAGGTAATGAGGGATGCAGATGATAATTGCATTACCATATGCAGTATGGAAAATTTTGACCCTGTGGGTGTTCATACAGGAGATAGTATAGTTGTAGCGCCAGTGCAGACTTTGTCAGATTACGAGTATCAAATGTTAAGAAGTGCCAGCATAAAAATAATCAAAGCTTTGAAAATTGAAGGAGGATGTAATATTCAATTTGCACTTGACCCTGAGAGCCACAAATACTATGTTATAGAAGTAAATCCAAGGGTTAGTCGTTCAAGTGCACTGGCATCAAAAGCGACAGGTTATCCTATTGCAAAGGTTGCTGCAAAAATTGCAATAGGGCTTAGACTTGATGAAATAAAAAACCCGGTAACGGGTAAAACAACTGCATTTTTTGAACCCGCGCTGGATTATGTTGTAACAAAAATACCAAGATGGCCTTTTGACAAATTTTATACTACTGATAGAAAAATAGGTACCCAGATGAAGGCGACAGGAGAGGTAATGGCAATAGAAAGGTCTTTTGAAGCATCCCTCTTGAAGGCCGTAAGGTCATTAGAGATAAAAGCTTATGGTCTTCGATTAAACAATGTAAAAGCGATGAAAACAGAAGAAATATTAAAAGGAATATCAGTTCCTAATGATATGAGGCTGTTTTATATAGCAGAGGCTCTTCGCCGCGATATAGATATTGATTATATAAACGAGGTTACAAAAATAGACAAATGGTTTTTAAACAAGCTTTTAAATATTGTAAGTATGGAAAGAGAAGTAGAAAAAAGCGAGTTAAGTGAAGGAATTCTTAAAAAAGCGAAGAGAATGGGATTTTCAGATAGAGAGATTGCAACGATAAAGGGAATTAAAGAAGAAGATGTGAGAATGTTGAGAAAACAACATGGCATATATCCTTCCTATAAAATGGTAGATACCTGTGCAGCAGAGTTTGAGTCCGTCACACAATATATATATTCAACTTATGGTGAAGAAGATGAGGTTGAAATCCATGATATACCAAAAGTAATTGTAATAGGCTCTGGACCCATAAGAATTGGACAGGGAATTGAATTTGATTATTGTTCTGTTAAAGCATTGTGGGCTTTAAGAGAGGCCGGAATTAAATCCATCATAATAAACAACAATCCTGAAACTGTCAGCACAGACTTTGATACAGGTGACAGGTTGTACTTTGAGCCTATTACAGTGGAGGATGTTTTAAACATATATGAAAAAGAAAAACCACTCGGCGTAATGGTAATGTTTGGCGGCCAGACAGCAATAAATCTTACAGAAGGGTTAGTCAAAAACGGAGTAAAAATATTAGGCACTTCCTATGAAAGCATTGATATAAGTGAGGACAGGGAAAAGTTCTCAAAACTTTTAAAAGAGTTAAACATCAATCAACCTAAAGGCGATTATGCCTTGACAGTAGAAGATGCAAAAGATATTGCGCTAAAACTCGGTTTTCCACTTCTTGTAAGGCCCTCGTATGTTATAGGCGGTCAATCTATGGAAAAAGTTAACACACTTCAAGAACTGATTGACTATGTAAAACATGCGACAGAAATATCTCCAGGCAAACCTATTTTAATAGATAAATATATAGATGGAAGAGAAGTAGAAATTGATGCGGTGTCAGATGGTGAGTGTGTGCTAATACCCGGAATAATGGAGCATATAGAAAGAGCTGGAGTGCATTCAGGGGACAGTTTCTCAATATATCCTGCAAGAAATTTGTCTGAACGGGAGATAAACACTATTATCGAATACACGGAGAGAATTTCAAAGGCTTTAAATGTAAAAGGACTTATAAATATTCAATTTGCAGTAAAAGAAGGCACTGTATACGTGTTAGAAGTAAACCCCAGGGCTTCACGTACTGTACCTATTATGAGCAAAGCCACAGGTGTACCTCTGGTGAAACTGGCAGTAGAAATTGCACTAGGTAAAAAATTAAAGGAATTAGGTTATAAAGGTGGTTTATGGCCTAAAGCTCCATACACGGTTGTGAAAGCTCCTGTATTTTCTATGGAAAAATTGACAGATGCTGAGGTTTCATTAGGACCTGAGATGAAATCAACAGGAGAAATTATGGGTATAGATTTAAGTTATGAAGGAGCTCTTTACAAAGCTTTAGAAGGAGCCGCTCTTAAAATACCTAAAAAAGGCAAGATTCTTCTTTCAATAGCGGAAAGAGATTTTCAAGAAGCAGTATCTTTAGTGGAAAAATTGCAGAGCTTAGGGTATGAAATATATGCAACATACAGGACAGGTAAGTATTTAAGTTTGATGGGTATTCATGTAAATATTATGGTTCTTGATAATGCAATAAAGTTGTTGAAAGACGGATATTTTGACACTGTAGTAAATACACCGACAAAAGGCAAAAAACCTGATAATATAGGATTTAAGTTAAGAAGAACTGCAGTAGAATACAGAATTCCTCTTTTTACATCTATAGATACTATAAAGGCGACATTAAATGCTGTAGCAAAAGTAAATGTGAATGGTTTGTCTGTTTTATCTATAAACGAATATGAAGAAATACAAAAGGATAATGTTAAAAATTTGGTTTTATGAGGAGTGTTAAAAAATGTTAAAAGGTGAAAAAGTAGTTCTTGCTTATTCGGGAGGACTTGACACATCAGTAATTATACCGTGGCTTAAAGAAAACTACGAATGTGAAATAATTGCGGCTTGCATTGATGTAGGACAGGGGGAAGAGCTTAAATATATAAAAGATAAAGCTTTGGCAAGTGGTGCCAGCAAAGTGTATATTGAAGATGTAAAAGAAGAGTTTGTTAAAGATTATATATTTCCTACCTTGAAAGCTGGCGCTGTCTATGAGGGGAAATACCTTTTAGGTACTTCTATGGCAAGGCCTTTAATTGCCAAAAAACTTGTTGAGATTGCCCACAAAGAAGGTGCAAAGGCTATAGCTCATGGTGCAACAGGAAAGGGCAATGACCAGGTAAGGTTTGAGGTATCAATACATGCTCTTGACCCTTCAATAAAAATCATAGCCCCGTGGAGGATATGGAATTTAAAATCAAGGGAAGATGAAATAGACTATGCCAAAAAGAAAGGGATTCCAATCCCTGTTACTTATGAAAAAATATACAGTGTTGATAATAACTTGTGGCATATAAGCCATGAAGGTGGTGACCTTGAAAACCCCTGGAATGAGCCTAAAAGCGACCTTTACGATATAATCACCCCGCCTGACAAAGCCCCAGATAAGCCAGAATATGTGGTTATAGAATTTGAAAAAGGCATACCTGTGAAAGTAAATGGCAAGGCTTTAGACCCTGTTAAATTAATAGAAGAATTAAACGTGATTGCAGGAAGAAACGGCGTTGGGATAGCTGACATTGTGGAAAACAGACTTGTGGGAATGAAGTCTCGCGGTGTTTATGAAACGCCTGCAGGGACACTGCTTTACGCTGCTCACAAAGAACTTGAATACCTCGTACTTGATAAGGAAACAATGAGGTTTAAAGATCTAGTTTCACAGAAATATGCAGACCTTGTTTACAACGGTTTGTGGTTTTCTCCTCTTAAAGCTGCGCTAGACGCTTTTGTGGAGGAAACGCAAAAAAATGTTACAGGTGTTGTGAGGCTAAAACTTTATAAAGGAAATGTCATAAACGCAGGTGTAAAATCTCCTTATTCTCTCTACAATGAAGAGTTTGCTACTTTTGGCAAAGATGAAGTCTACAACCAAAAAGACGCAGAAGGATTTATAAATCTCTTTGGACTTTCTTTAAAAATTAAAGCGTTGATGGAAATTGAGAGGAAGGATATGAATGAAGCTGTGGGGAGGTAGGTTTAAAAGCGAGACGGACAAACTAATGGAGGAGTTTAATTCCTCCATTTCTTTTGATATCAGGCTTTTAAAACATGACATATTAGGCTCAATTGCCCATGCCAAAGGGCTTTATAAAGCCGGGGTGTTGACAGAAGAGGAGCTTAATTTAATAGAAAAAGGGTTAAAGGAAATTCTTGATGAAATAAATGTAGGAGAGGTACCAAATGATGAAGATGTTCATTCTTATGTTGAAAGGCTTTTAACTGAGAAAATAGGCAATACAGGGCGTAAACTTCATACGGGAAGAAGCCGAAACGATCAGATAGCAACGGATGAAAGGCTTTATTTGAGAGATGAGATAAACAAAATAAAAGAGGATTTAAATAAACTTATTGATACCTTAAAAGAAATGGCTGAAACTTATAAAAAGGTGATTATGCCGGGATATACGCATTTGCAAAGGGCACAGCCTGTGACTTTTGGGCATTATTTGCTTGCCTATGTTGAAATGTTTAAAAGAGATTTATCAAGGCTTGAGGATATGGTGAAAAGGGTCAATGTAATGCCTTTGGGCTCTGGTGCACTTGCAGGTACCACATTTGATATTGATAGGAAATATGTGGCATCTCTTTTAGGATTCGATGATATAACTTTAAACAGCATGGATGGTGTAAGCGATAGAGACTTTGTAATAGAATTTTTAAGCTTTGCCTCTATTACGATGATGCATTTAAGTAGATTTTGTGAAGAATTGATTTTGTGGTCTACAAAAGAATTTGATTTTATTGAGATGGACGATAGATTCTCAACAGGAAGCAGTATGATGCCACAAAAGAAAAACCCTGATGCAGCAGAACTTATAAGAGGCAAAACCGGCAGGGTTTACGGCGATTTGATTACAATACTTACTGTGATGAAAGGACTCCCTCTTGCATATAACAAAGACATGCAGGAGGATAAAGAGGCCTTGTTTGATGGAATAGACACTTTAAAAATGTCTTTGAAAGTATTTATTGAGATGATAAAGACAATTAAAGTAAAAACTGACAAGATGGAAAAAGCTGCAAAATATGGTTATATGAATGCTACAGATTTTGCAGACTATCTTGTACAAAAAGGCATTCCTTTTAGGACCGCCCATGAAATTACAGGCAAAGTAGTTTTATATGCATTAGAACGAAATTTAGCTATTGAAGATTTATCACTTGAAGAACTTAAAAAATTCAGCGATGTGATAGAAAAAGATGTATATGAAGCGATAGATATAAAAAATATTTTAAAAAAGAGAAAAACAATAGGTTCACCCAAAATATAGCTTGAAAAAGCCTATGCATGACTTTTGCATAGGCTTTTTCAAGGGTTTTTGAGCGTTTTATCATGTTCTCCAATATTACGCAAAAGAATACCATCTTTGTAATATTGCCGTGTCATTCAAATATTCATTGTTATACTAGCCTCAAGTAAAGCCCCAATTCTTTAAATAACTCTTCTTTTGAATCAGAAGTCTTAACTTTTCCTTCTTTGATGTTTTTATCAACAATTGCTTCTTCTCTTTGCCATTTTGGAGAATAAAACCATAATTGTTCCTTAGGCATTGCTACAACAGGAGTAATTACAATTTTCCCATCTATTTCTTCTATTTTTAACAAATCTTCAGGTTGTAGATTCAATTTTTTAACTAACTTACTTGGAATTGTAGCTTGAAATTTCCTTATTTAATTTCACAAACATTATTATCTCCTCATAAAGTTTAAAATTCTAATTTTCTAAATTATATTTCAAACATATACTTTTTTCAATGAAAAATCAAGGTTGGCATTTACCAAGAAATTGACTCTTGTTTTTTTTAGTATTCTTTTAATCTCTTATCAACTTGCGCGATTAGTGAAAAATCTCTGTCATCATGCAGCAAGTATAGATTGTTTTCGATAGCTGTCTCTGCTATGAGCAAGTCTATAGTGCTTTTGATAGTAATTCCCTTTTTTCTGCACTTGAAATATAGTTTTGCGGCATTTTCATAAGATTTAATGCCATGTTTTAAATCGTAGAATTTTTGAGTTCCTAGGTATTCTTTAAGTAAATTAAATTCTTTTTCCGTTTTGGCACCTTGCAGTATTTCTTGATAGATGAAGTTGTTAATTCCAAAAGGAATATTGTTCTGGATTGCCTCTTCAAACTTTTTTACCTTTTCATTTTCTATGCCTTTAAGAAAGGCTATTAAAACGGATGTATCTACTAAAATCATTTTCCTTCCCTCATCTTTTTGTAGTCATAATCCTCATCAAACTGTATTTTGCCTTTTAACTCCATTAGATTTTTCCTTTTTCTGCTTTCCACAAATTCTTTTAGAGCCAAATTAACGACTTCTTTTTTAGTTTTTAATCCAGAAAGTTTTAAGGCCTCTTTAATGAGGCTTTCATCTATAACTATGTTCGTCCTCATTTTATACACCTCCTAATGTGTATTATAATACACATAAATTTTTAGTTCAATATTATATTCCCCTATTGCTAATATTTTTCTCTTCAATTCATAATTGTCTTATTATAGATATTTATGTCCTAGGCAAATTTTAATTACGATATTGACAAAACCGTCATTACTGTATATAATGTACATATACAGTAATAACATAAAAGGGATGGTTGTAATAGATGAACATTATCATTTCAAATTCATCGGAAGAGCCCATATATGAACAAATTGTCAGACAAATCAAAGAAGCAATCTTAAAGGGTGAACTTGAAGAGGGAGAACTGCTTCCGTCTATTAGGAATTTGGCAAAAGAGCTGCAGATAAGTGTAATTACGACAAAAAGGGCTTATGATGAACTTGAAAAAGAAGGATTCATTGCTACAATTCCGGGAAAGGGTACTTACGTAGCAGCGCAAAACAAGGAATTAATGCGTGAGAAACGGCTAAAAATTGTAGAAGAAAAATTAGTAGAAGCGATTATAGCTGCAAAAGCAGTAAACTTATCCTTAGAAGAGATAAAAGAGATGTTAGAGATTTTGTATAAGGAGGTCTAAAAGGTGGAGCCAATTTTGGAAGTTAAGAATTTAAGGAAGAATTTTAGAGGGTTTACATTGAAAGATATAAGTTTCTCGCTGCCACGAGGGGTTATTATGGGCTTCATTGGGCCTAATGGGGCAGGGAAAAGTACGACTATTAAGCTTATTATGAATTTGCTAAAAAGAGATGGAGGGGGAATCAAGATTTTTGGGTTGGACAATATAAAACATGAAAGGGAAATAAAAGAAAAAATCGGCTTTGTATATGAAGAGAGCTATTTTTATGGAGAATTAACTATTTCAGAGATGAAAAGAGTTATAGCACCCCTATATAAAAACTGGGATGAGGAAGCTTTTATGAAGTATTTAAAAGAATTTGATTTACCTGTTAAAAGAAAGATAAAGAGTTTATCCAGGGGAATGAAAATAAAATTTGCCCTTGCCATAGCGTTGTCCCATAGGGCTGAACTTCTCATTATGGATGAGCCGACTTCAGGGCTGGATCCTTTGATAAGAAGTGAGCTTTTGGACATTTTTTCTTCTTTAATACAAGATGAAAACAAAAGTATTTTCTTTTCAACTCATATAACCTCTGACTTAGGCAAAGTTGCCGATTACATTACTTTGATTAATAGAGGTGAAATAATATTTAGCACCGCAAAAGATGAAATTATAGAAAATTACGGCATTGTCAAGGGGAGCAAAGACATTTTAAATGAGGATACTAAAAAATATTTTGTAGGAATTAAGGAAAATAAGTTTGGGTTTGAAGGATTAGTGAAGGATAAAAAGCAAATAAAAAAGCTTTTAAAAGATACTGTCATTGTTGAGAAACCTACTTTAGAAGATGTGATGTTATATTTTACAAAGGAGGAGTTTAAATGTTCAGTTTGATTTTAAAGGATATACTGATAAGCAAAAAAATTTTACTGCTTGCTGCTGCTTTTCTTATATTATTGGTGCTGACTTTCCCAGAAGAAGCAAGAAATTTCGCAGCGGTAGTAATAATGGTGGGTATGGCATACATGGGGCTGATAGTAACGAGCTCAGCTGATGAGACAAACAAAGCTGATATTTTGTTAAATAGTTTGCCTCTAAAAAGGCATGAAATTGTATTGGCAAAATACCTGTCTATATTTGTCTATTCAGCAATAGGCATAGCTATTTATTTGTTAGTTGCAGCAGCCACAAAAGTACTAGGCTTTCCTATTCATGTATATCCTATCAATTTTAAAGCTGTAATTTACGGCATACTGGCGGTGAGTTTTCTAAATGGCATATACCTTCCTTTAATGTTTAAATTTGGACATGGTTTTTCTGGGATTATGTACATTATTTTGATTTTTGGGTTTTCTTATGGCATATCTTATGTTATAAAACTTTTTAAAAAACTTATAAATTACGATTGGTTTCAGATTATTATATCTTTTATAATGGATCAATCAGATACAGTAAAGATGCTGCTTATAACTGCTATAGCTCTTATTATACTGACGATTTCCTATTTATTATCTGTAAAATTTTATAAAAATAGGGAGTTTTAATAATATAGATGAGTGTTTTTTCTTTTTGTTATAGATTTATCAGGTATCAATAGGCACCAAAATAAAATAGGTTTTTATAAAATAAATAAGGGCCAGTTCTTTGTTAAAAGAACTGGCTTCTTGTTTCTTATATTTTACAGGCAACTTTACTTCAAATTAGGCATTTGTAAGCCTTTTGACAAAATGGGATAAAATAAATAAAATTTATTTATGGCAAAGTTAATTTCATTGTCCTGGGTGAGGAAGCAGGATGAAGGTTGCATGGAGTGCAACACATCGGGAGTTTTTGCTGTCAGATGGATACTACTTTTCAGGGCTTTATAAGGAACTTTCTAAAAAAGGAGTTATAATGGAAGAGGTAGAAGATTTTGATAAGCTTTTTGAGTATGATGTAATAGTGTTTAACTATCCAGAAAATCCTTTTACTGATGAGGAAAAAAAGGAAATAAGAAAATTATTGGAAAGTTATAAAAAGAAGATCATTTTTACGACACACTTTCGAAATAAAGACGGAGTATCTGAGATTTGTAACGGGATAACGAGAGATTATGGAATTTATATATTACCAGAAGGCGTTAAAGATGAGAAATTTTACTTAGAAGATGACTTTTTGATAATCACTACAGACAATATTGAACTTTATAATCAGGATGTAAAAGAAGTGGTATTTCCATATGCAGCTCCCCTTCATATTGAAGATGAGGTAGATGTGGTACTAAGAGGAAGAGAAACAAGCTTTACTGATAGTAATAAAAATTCGCCTATTTTAATTGCCCAGAAGAGATTTGACTCTGGTGGTAAGTTGATGGTATGTGGTAGCTGCATCTTTTGGGATAACTTTTCACTCTTTAGGTTTGATAATTTGCGGTTTGTGATTAATATGTTTTTAGACATGGAGTAAACTCAAAATCTTCACCTCAGTTTACTTCAATTCCTCGTTTTTTATTTTTTTCATCAGGGTAGTATCACCGAAGCGAACTGTGCAAAACGTCAGCGTATTATTTACCTAGTAACTTTTGACCACATCACGAATAGATCCGTTCTTTACAAATAGTATTTTTTATTATATAATTAAGTATTGAAAATAAAAAATTAGATTATTCTTTACGTTAAAGGGGAGTAGCCGAAAGATAAAGCCATCATCACGGTAATCCGTTGTGATTACCTGGCTTTATCCTCCAGGTTTATAATTGCGGAGGGCAAGACCTTTGACTTAATTCCTTATAGGAATTGAGGTCAAAGGTTTTTTTATCTCCTTTGTTGTAAGGAGGTGAGGGTGTTAAAAGTCAATTAAAATTCGATTAATAAATAGCGGTTAAAGTGAGATAATAAATGTAGATATAATAAGGGAGGGTCGCTATTGGAGAATAAAAAATGGTATACCCTACATGCAACGGATATTGCCGAATTACTTAGCACTCATTTGTCAAAGGGACTTTCATCCGATGTTGCCCGACAAAGGCTTAAGGAACAAGGCTACAATGAACTTGTGGGCAAAAGAGGGCTGACTTTGTTTGAAATGTTTTTGAGTCAATTCAAGGATTTCCTAGTAATTATACTTATCATTGCTAGTTTGGTATCTATGCTGGTGGGCGAAGTAATCGATTCGGCTGTAATTATAATGATAGTTATTTTAAATGCGATACTAGGTGTAATACAGGAATATAGGGCGAATAAAGCCCTAGATGCTTTAAAGAAGATGGCAGCTCCTGAGGCGCGGGTTATAAGAGATGGCACGGTCCAGGTTATCCCTGCTCGTGAACTGGTTCCAGGGGACATAGTTTTGCTGGAAGCTGGAAACTACGTGCCAGCAGATTTGCGATTGGTGGAAAGTGTAAATCTGAAAATCGACGAGTCAGCGCTGACGGGTGAATCGGTGCCTGTTGAAAAAAACGCCGATATAGTCTTCAACGAAGAGATGCCACTTGGAGACAGGACCAATTCTGCTTTTATGGGCACCGTCGTTACTTATGGCAGGGGCAAAGGTATAGTGGTATCGACGGGTATGAAGACTGAAATAGGTATGATAGCTGAAATGCTCGAGTCTTACCAGGATGAAGTCACGCCTCTTCAGAAAAAACTAGAAGAAACAGGTAAAATCCTCGGAACTGCCAGCCTTGTAATATGTGGCGTTGTCTTTTTATTGGGGCTTTTGAGAGGCATCCAATTTTTAGAGATGTTTATGACTGCCGTCAGCCTTGCGGTAGCAGCTATACCCGAAGGTCTTCCTGCAATAGTAACAATAGTCTTAGCCCTCGGCATGCAGCGTATGGTAAAACGGAATGCACTCGTAAAAAAACTACACGCTGTGGAAACTCTTGGGAGTACTACTGTTATATGTTCTGACAAAACGGGTACTCTCACCCAGAACCAGATGACTGCAACAAAAATTTTTACGAATGGCCAATTTTTTTCTATTAGCGGTGAAGGCTACAAGCCTTACGGAGAATTTTACCTGGACGGTACCAAAATCGATCCAAGATCTGATACATGTTTAGAACTGCTCTTAAAAATTGGAGCTCTGTGTAACGATTCTAGGCTGGAAGAAAGCGGAACCGAACACGGAGGTCAAAAATCCTGGAGAATTCTTGGTGATCCAACTGAGGGAGCTCTTGTCGTTGCTGCTGCTAAAGCTGGAATTTTCGTGGAAGACCTGGAGAAGGTACAACCTCGACTTAACGAGATTCCTTTTGATTCTGATAGAAAGCTTATGACGACAATTCATCCTTTTTACGGAAAATACATAGCATATACAAAAGGGGCACCGGATGTCCTCTTAAGTCTTTCAAGTTATATTTACAAAGCTGGTCAGGAGGTACCTCTAACACAGGAGGATATAGAAGCTATAATTGCGGCCAATAAAGCCATGGCGTCTCAGGCTCTCAGGGTGCTTGCTTTGGCTTACAGGCCTCTGGATGATTTGCCACAGGAACTAAAGGCGGAAGATGTTGAAAAAGATTTTGTATTCGTTGGTTTGATAGGCATGATCGATCCTCCTCGACCTGAGGCCGTAGAAGCAATAAAAACATGTAAAATGGCAGGTATACGTCCTATAATGATTACCGGCGATCACAGAGACACCGCGGTTGCTATAGCAAAGGATCTAGGCCTAATTGAGAACGAGGCGGGTGTACTGACAGGTAGTGAACTTGACTCCATAAACGACGAAGAGCTGTTCCAAAAGTCCAGGGAGGTATCAGTTTATGCGAGAGTATCGCCAGTCCATAAACTCAGAATTGTGGAAGCCATAAAAAATAACGGTCATGTCGTAGCTATGACAGGAGATGGTGTCAATGATGCTCCAGCTTTGAAAAAAGCTGATATAGGTGTGGCAATGGGGATTACTGGTACTGATGTTGCCAAAGAAACCGCTGATATGATTCTGGTGGACGATAATTTCGCCAGTATAGTTTCTGCAGTGGAGGAGGGTAGGGTTATTTATTCCAACATCCGTAAATTTATATTCTTTCTGCTTTCTTGCAATATTGCGGAAATCCTCATTATCTTTATCTCTATGCTGGTGGGATTGCCTATACCGCTTAAGCCCATTCAGCTTTTGTGGATAAACGTGCTCACAGATGCATTTCCGGCTCTGGCTCTAGGTATGGAAAAGAAGGAACCGGATATAATGCAACAGCCTCCCAGGAAACCAGAAGAACCTATAATAGATACTCGTATGAGGCGGCAAATTGCGATACAAAGCATTTTTATGACTATTTCTGTACTTGGAATATTCGTTTTTACATTAAAATATACCGACAGTATCGAAAAGGCAAGGACTTTTGCCTTTGCTACGCTAATTTTTAGCGAAATCTTGCGGGCTTTCTCGGCACGTTCTGAGACTCATTCAGTATTTAAAATTGGATTTTTTACCAACCGCTTTATGCTGTGGGGAACATTTATTTCACTAATCCTGCTGATGGCTGTAATCTACGTACCGTTCTTGAGAACTATCTTCGACACGACGTACCTATCATTCTACGAAATGGATATTGTCATCATATTCGGTTTGATACCCTTCGCCGCTGCGGAGATAAGCAAAATATTCTTGTCTTCTAGAAGGTCATTGTCAAATTCGTAAACCTAATAGCATTTTAGACCGCATGTTTTCTACCATTATGTCTCAGGAGCACGGAAAATGTCCGTGTTCCTTTATTAATACTCTTTTAATCTTTATAGTACTGTGAATAATAATTCCCTTTTTCTACATTTGAAATTCATATGAGTTGATACCAAATTTTAGATCATGAATTTTTGAATACTTAAATATTCTTTAATTAAATTAAAATTATTTCCAGAATTTGTTATACTTCCTGAAGGAATAGTAGTTATTGTTTACCTTTGAGTCATATTCAACAAAATTTCTCTAATTTCCGTAGCCTTATCTTCATCTGCAAGGACTATCAGATAATCGCCGGCTAGAATTTTCGTATTTCCCTTTGGGATTAACTCGTATGTTCCCCTCTTTATACCAACAAGTAAGCAATTTTGGGGCAAACTAATATCCTTTAATTTTTTGCCATCTAAACTTGAGCCTACACAAACAGGCATTTCGAAGATCGTCTTTCTTTTTTTATTGGCGGTAATAGATTTTTGCTTTTTCTTTATTGGCAGACGTTCTAACAGAGATTCGTAAATCGGCATATTTGAGAACAAATCTGATGAAAGGTATGCTGTTATAGAAACAGTGCTTAAGGCCAACAAATGGCTGAATGAACCGGTCATTTCTGTTACCAGCAAACTCCCTGTTATGGGCGCTCTGACTATTGCAGCAAAATATCCTGCCATAGCAAATACGATAAAATCTTTGATGTAAATGGGGTTTAAATGCATTATATTAATTATTACAGTTCCGTATATATTGCCAATCAAAGAACCTATTATAAGGAGGGGCATAAAAATACCTCCTGGTACACCTGAACCGTAGCTTACCATAGTGAATAAAAACTTAACAATCAATAGCAAAATTAGAAATTTTAAGCTAAAACTATTTTTACTTAATGTATCGACAAGACCTTCACCGCCGCCAATTGCCATAGGTACCCATAGCCCAACTGCAACAGATATAACAAGAGGTAGTATTGGTTTCATATATGATTTTATTTTTAACATGTTGTATATATCTTGAGTTTTTAAGAGAGTTTTATTAAATACGATTCCACATAAACCAATAATGATTCCAAGTAGAATAAGATAAAGATAATTATTAAGCGGCATTACAGCAAGATTTTTGAAATTAAAAATAGGTTTAATACCTAACAACTTACCAGCTACAAAAGTTGATGTAAGTGATGAAACCATAGCAGATATAAGTACTAATGGGGAGAAATTTTTATGAAGTTCTTCTAATGCAAAAATGACTCCTGCAAGTGGTGCGTTAAAAGCTGCTGCAAGCCCTGCACTAGCACCGCATGTAATAAGGTATTTTTCTTCAACTCTAAATCTACCAAATAACCTACTTATTCCCTGACCAATTGAAGAACCAATTTGTACACATGGACCTTCGCGTCCTAAAGAAAGTCCTGCACCTATCGCTAAAATAGTACCTATGAGCTTTAACAGTAAAACTCGTAACCAATTAACTTTTATATAACCGATAATCATGCCTTCAACTTGAGGTATACCGCTACCGCTTATCATAGGTTCTTTTTTCACTATTATCCCCAATAATAAGCCTATTAGAGAAAGGAAAATTATCCAAGCAGTTAATAAGTAAGGATTTGTATGAAGAATTTTGTATACAGTTATTACAAGAATATTTGTTTTTTCAAGAATATATCTTAAAATAGCAATAATCAATCCCACAAGAAAACCTGTTATAATGCCTTCAACTATAATGCGCTTACGAAATTCTTCCCAATGTATTAAGGTATTTAATGTTATACTTTTACCTTTATTCAATAAGATCCCTCCCCAAGCATAAAATGAATGAATTTTATTTTCCTCATATTATCATTATACTACAAGATCAAGCATTTTAATTGCTAGGTTTACTTTTATAGGATTGAGCTATTGCGTAGTATAATGGCTGATAAACCGCAAGATGGTATTGTCAAACTAAAATAATCTGGCAATACCTATTATAATACCTATTATTTTGTAAGAAAATTATGTAAATAGATATTACTTTTTAAAGATAGATTAGCGGATACATATAAATCTTAAATAAGAATAATTATTATTGTCGTTGTAATTGCTTGATAATTGAGATATAATTAAGAAAACAGGATAGAGTGGGAAAAGACAGAAAATGTTTGTAAATATGAAAGGTGGGGATAAAATATGTATAAAGTTGTTTTGCTAAGACACGGAGAAAGCCTGTGGAATATGGAAAACAGGTTTACTGGCTGGACGGATATTGATTTATCTCCAAAGGGAGTTGAAGAAGCTCGGGAAAGTGGCAAGACTTTAAAGGCAGAAGGGTATATTTTTGACTGCGCTTTTACTTCGGTTTTAAAAAGAGCTATAAGAACTTTGTGGATTGTTCTTGACGAATTAGATTTGATGTGGATACCGGTTTATAAATCATGGAGGCTCAATGAAAGGCATTATGGAGCACTGCAAGGGCTAAATAAAGCTGAAACTGCCAAGAAATACGGAGAAGAGCAGGTAAAAATATGGAGAAGGTCTGCTGATGTAAGGCCACCCGCCTTAGAAAAAGATGACCCGAGATATCCCGGCTTTGACCCCAGATATGCTGACCTTTCTGAAGAAGAAATTCCCCTTACTGAAAATTTGATTGATACAATTAACAGAGTTACTTCCTATTGGGAGTCCACAATTGCACCGACTATTAAATCAGGTAAAAAAGTGCTAATAGTTGCTCATGGAAATAGTTTGAGAGGGCTTGTAAAATACCTTGACAATCTTTCAAATGAAGAGATAATGGAGCTAAACATTCCTACAGGAATTCCACTAGTTTATGAGCTTGATGGTGATTTAAAGCCTATAAAGCATTATTATCTTGCCGATGAAGAGAAGGTAAAAGAGAAGAAAGAATTGGTAGCTAAACAAGGAAAGGTTCAAGGGAATTCTTAAAATATTGATAAGGAAGTAACTTGCAGCTTATCTTTATGCTTGTTGTAGAATTGCGCGAAGCACTTTTGTATTGGCTGTTCTATTTGATCAAGATGAGTAATAAATTACTTTAATGGTGGTTTAAAATTAAGCATTTTTTGAAAAAGATATTTTAAGAGTTGATAGTGGTAAAAGTGCAGAAAGATACTATACCATATGAGGGTATACTTTTATAAAGTATATCCCTTTAAAATTTTTTAAAAGAACATTAAGATAATGTTTTCGTTGTCAAACTATAGACAAACTACAATTTGTTTAGTAAAATATTATAGAAAGAATGTTGTTATAATTGTATCAAACGAGAGGTGTTTTGTATGAGTGAGCATAAAAGAATTGTCATTGTTGGGGCCGGGTATGGGGGTGTACATGCCGCTAAATTACTACACAAAAAATTTAAAAATGACAGCAATATAGAAATAATTCTTATTGACAAAAAACCTTATCATACATTGTTAACAGATTTACATGAAGTAGCCGGCTCCAGAATAGAACCTGATAGTGTCCGCGTGTATTTACACAAAATTTTTGCAAATAAAAAGGTAAAAGTGATAATAGATGAAGTGGAAAAGATTGATTATGAAACAAACAGAGTAATTGGAAAAGATGGGGAATATCACTATGATTATTTGATTTTAGGAATTGGAAGTGAGCCATGTGATTTTGGCGTACCTGGTGTATTTGAGTATGGATTTACAGTAGGGACGTTAGAAGCCGCTATTAAGACAAAAGAACATATTGAGGAGATGTTTAGAAAAGCCAGCGTTGAAAGTAATCCAGAAAAGAAAAGAAAAATGCTTACGTTTGTAGTAGCTGGCGCAGGGTTTACGGGAATTGAAACTGCAGGTGAATTGATGGAATGGGCGAAAAGTTTGTGCGATAAATATCATCTGGATTACAAGGATGTTAAAATTATGGTAGTAGAAGCCTTGAATACCATACTTCCTAATTTAAATGCGAAATTAGCTAAAAAAGCTACCAGATTTTTGGCTAAAAAAGGTGTAGAAGTTTTAACAAATGCTCCTATAGTGGAAGTAGCAAAAGATTATATAGTTTTAAAAGACGGCAGAAAAATCGAAACAAAGACTCTTATCTGGACTTGTGGAGTTCAGGGAAATAAATGTGCTGAGAATTTTGGTTTAGAGCTAGGTAGAAGATCTAGAATTCAGACAAATGAATACATGCAAGCAGTAAACAAAGAAAACATTTATGTGATTGGAGATCTGGCTTATTATGAGATAGATGGTAAACCTATTCCACAAGTTGTAGAGACTGCCTTGCAGTCTGCCGAAACTGTAGTATACAATATAGTAGCTGATATAAAAGGAGGAGAGAAACAACCTTTTAAGCCAAAATATCATGGTTTTATGGTTTCTATAGGAAGCAGGTATGCAGTGGCTGAAATTATGGGTGTGTCTTTGACAGGTTTTTTAGCTATGGCAATGAAACACCTTGTAAATATCCATTATCTTTTTGGTGTAGCAGGTTTTAATGCAGTGCTATCATACATTTATCATGAGTTCTTTGAAATTAAAAACAATCGTTCAATATTGGGAGGGCATATTGCTGCCCATATTCCTGTATTTTGGCTTGTCCTTTTAAGGATATATGTGGGAGCTTTGTGGCTCATAGAAGGGATAAACAAAATACAGCAAGGATGGCTTGATCCTTCGAAGATATTTATTATAACTACTTCTGATGTATCTGGTGCCACTGCTAATGCTACTACTACTGCTACTCCTGTTCAGACCTTGCAACCTTTGTTAAAAGAACCTCCAGCTTTTTACAAATGGTTTATGGATACTTTTGTGGTGCCTCATGCCTTCTTATTCCAAGCAATGGTAGTGCTTGCAGAAGTAGCAATAGGCTTGGCATTAATAGCAGGTTTGTTTACTTTTCTCGCATCAGCTGGTTCTATATTCTTAGCACTTAATTTTATACTGTCTGCGATGGCAGATAAGTCTATATTATGGTATATATTTGCAGCTATAGCTTTAATGGGAGGGGCAGGAAGAGCTTTTGGACTGGATTATTACGTGATACCTTGGATAAAGAATTGGTGGAAAAAGACTTATTTTGCACGAAAAACATATCTTTATATCAGTTGATGGGATGGAAGAGGGTTATTTAGTGTGAAAAAAGGCGATATCTTAATTATGCTTTTTGTAGTTGTTTTAGCTATTGGGTTGTTGGTATTTTATAAAATATCAACAACCCAACATTATCACCACAAATATGCGGTAATAATGGTAGACGGAAAGATATATAAAAAGGTATCATTGGAGGATGTAAATTATCGAGAAGAGATACCTATAGTTACGAAGTATGGAAAAAATGTATTGTTGGTTAAAAATGGTGGGATACAGGTTATTTATGCTGAATGTCCAGACAAAATTTGTATAAAAGAAGGATTTATTGATAAACCGGGGCAAAGTATAGTATGTTTGCCATTTAGAATGGTTGTAGAGATACGAGGTGTTAAAAATGCCGAAGTCGACCAAGTTGTCTATTGAGTCTACAACTATGTCGAAGACTCATAGAATGGTTTTTCTCGCAATACTTGCTACTAATTCTCTAATCTTATATATTATAGAAGGAATGCTACCTGTTCCTTTTGTTGCTCCCGGTGCTAAATTAGGACTTGCTAACATAATCACGGTCATATCTTTGTATTTGTTTGGATTCGTTGATACGTTTATTGTGCTATTTGTGAGAATATTGTTAGCAACTCTTTTTGCTTCTTTACCTTCTACTTTTTTTTATAGCATAGGAGGGGGAGTATTAAGCCTTTTTGCTATGTATTTTGCCAAGAGTATAGGTAAAGAAAACATAAGTGAAGTTGGTGTAAGTGTTATAGGTGCCGTATTTCACAACATTGGGCAAATGTTGGTAGCCTCTCTTGTAGTGCAAAATATTAATATAATGGTGTATTTACCTATTTTGATGATAGCTGGAATAGGAACTGGCGTTTTTGTGGGACTTACTGCGAAATTTGTTTTAAAACATTGGAGAAAATTAAAAAATTTAAATTTACATTGATCAAGGTGGTTAGATGGATAAATTTTGGGATAAAAATTTAGAGATAAAAAGTGAGCTTACTGAAGTTATAAAAATAATGGAAAAGCGTATTAAAAACTCTAACAAATCAATCAGGAATATATTGTTAGATATGATCTACAATAGTGGTAAAATGCTCAGACCCGCTTTTGTAATTTTAGCCGGGAAATTCGGAGAATACGATAGAGAGAAAATATTGCCTTTAGCAGCTGCTATAGAAATGCTCCACATGGCGACTTTGGTACATGATGATATAATTGATAATGCTTTGATAAGGCGAAGCAAGCCCACTATCCAAGCAAAATATGGAAAAGATTATGCTGTATTTATAGGAGATTTCCTTTTTTCTGAGAGTTTTTTGTTGTTATCAGATAATATTACTGTTAGTAATCTAAAAAAAGTGTCAAAAGTGGTCTCAAAGATATGCAAAGGTGAAATTGGACAATTTGAGAGTCGTCACAATATCTACATTACGATAAATGATTATTTGAGGCGAATAGCTGCGAAAACTGCTGCTCTTTTTGCTTTAAGCTTTTATGTTGGGGCTTATGAAAGCAAGTGTGACGAAAGCTTGGCTAAAGCATTGGGAAGTATAGGCTACAATATTGGCATGGCTTTTCAAATTATAGACGATATTTTAGATTACACTGGTCAAGAGGCTGTAGTTGGAAAATCTCTGGGCAATGATATAAAAGAAGGGGTTTTTACTCTGCCTTTAATCTATTCGCTGGATAAGAATAAAGATAAAAAAATATTAGAATTACTTAAAAAAGAAAGTTATTCTGATGATGACATCCAACAAATAATTGAATTTGTTCAGCAAAATGGCGGGATAGATAAGTCAAAAATGCTGGCACAAAAATATACTGAAAAGGCTTTTGATAAAATCTCTATGTTGAAAGACTCTCCACCTAAACAAGTTTTAATAGAAGTTACTGGTAAACTTTTATATAGGAATTATTAATTAAAAGATGTAACATCTTTTTGGAGGAGATTATTGGATGAAAAAATTAATAAATTTTGTTGCAATTTTTCTTTTAATTTTTACTGTTGCTGGTGTATTTTCTGGGTGTTCAAATAAAAATTCACAACCTATATCTGATACACAATTTGCTTTAGATACCTATTGTACAATAAGCATATACGATAATGTGCCAAAAAAAGTTTTAGATGAGGGATTTAAAGCTATAAAAGATGTAGAAGAAAAGATGAGTGTTACCATAAAGGATAGTGAAATAAGTCAAATTAATGAGAATGCAGGTATTAGACCTGTTAAGGTTTCGGCCGATACCTTTTATGTAATACAGCAAGCAGTGCATTTTTCTGATGTTGAAAAGGGGTATTTTGATATTACAGTAGGACCTATAGTAAAACTTTGGAATATAGGAACTGATAAAGCTAGAATACCTTCCCCTGAAGAAATAAAAGAAAAACTTCCTCTTGTAAATTATAAGGATATAATATTGGACGAAAAGAATAGGACTATTATGCTGAAAAATAAGGGTATGAGTATAGATTTAGGAGGTATTGCCAAAGGATATGCGGCAGATAAAGTAGCACAAGTTTTGAAAAAAGAAGGTGTAAAACACGCCATAATTAATTTGGGTGGGGATGTCATTGCAATAGGAACAAAACCTGCTGGCGGTAACTGGCGCATAGGTATTCAAACGCCTTTTAAACCAAGGGGCGAATATTTGGGCATAATAGAGGTTTCAAATAAAGCAGTTGTCACTTCGGGGGTATATGAAAGGTATTTTGAAAAAGATGGGAAGTTATATCATCACATATTAAATCCTTTTACAGGTTATCCTGCAGACAGTCACTTGTACAGTGTGACAATAATAGCTGAGACTTCTATTGCTGGTGATGCTCTTTCAAAAATTTTTGTCATGGGGTTAGAAGAAGGTTTGAAACTGGCAGAAAGTTTACCGGAAGTACAAGCTGTATTTGTTACAGATGATAAAAAAGTATATATAACCTCTGGCCTGAAAGGCAACTTTAAAATCACTGATCCTGAGTACGTTTTAATGACTAAATAATTTCTGCAGGAGGGAAACAGATGAACAAATCAGAATTTTGGAGGATTTGGAGGGGATTTTGGCAATTAGCAGACCCTAAGATATGGGTAGCTTCTACGGTTCCTATGTTTGTTGCAGCATCTTATGCTTATAGAAAAACGGGTAAATTTGATTTTTTATGGTTTTTTATATCTGTAATAGGTATTTACCTTATTGAAATCGGAAAAAATGCTGTTAATGAATTTATTGATTATAAATCGGGAGTAGATACATTTGTGACTCCTGATAAAAGGACTCCTTTTAGTGGGGGAAAAAAGACAATTGTTGAGGGTAAACTTACAGTTAAAGAGACAATAATCATCGCAGTTTTAACTATGCTTGGTGCTTGCTTAATAGGTTTAATTATTGTGATTTTTCGAGAACCTTTAGTATTAATAATTGGCTTATTAGGAATTTTAATATCAATTTTTTATAGTTTACCTCCTTTTAAATTTAGTTATATAGGTCTTGGAGAAATAGCAGTTGGAGTAACTTTTGGACCTTTAATTATGACAGGTATGTACTTGGTTTTAACTCATCACATAAGTCGAGATATTTTATTACTTTCATTACCGATAGGATTTTTAATAACTAATGTCCTCTGGATAAATCAGTATCCTGATTATGAGGCAGACCTTAAGGGTCATAAATATAATTTATTGGTACGAATTGGAAAAGAGAAAGGTGTAATTGTATATGCAGCGCTTTATGGGGCAGCATACTTGTCTTTTATTGTAATAGCTATTGTTACTAAAAATATTCTATGGTTATTATCTTTTGTAACGCTACCTTTAGCAGTACAATCTGTAAAAATTGCTCGCAAGTATTATGACAATATACCTAGATTAATAAAAGCGAATGCTAATACTGTGAAGATATATCAAATAACAGGATTTTCAATGATTATAGCTGCGCTCTTAAAATTGTAATATATAAAATTAAAAAGGAGAATTTAAAAGTTTTACCAAAATGAACATAAGTTTTTTGTTTGCAATTGATATTATTTTAACGGGATGTTATAATATTCGTAGGCTATAAAATTTATATGTAAGGAGAGGTGTAAATTTTATGAAAAGAATTTTGACTGTTGCGCTAGTAGGATTGTTGGTATTGTTTGTTATGAGCGGCTGTTCTTCAAAAACAGCAAGTGGTGGTTACAAAGATGGTACTTACACAGCAGAACAACCCGATTTTGACGAACATGGTTGGAAAGGACAAATAGAAGTAACTGTAAAGGATGGCAAGATAGCCTCTGTAACTTATAATGAAGTTAACAAAGATGGTCAATTAAAGAGAGATGATCAACAATATGCTGAAAATATGAAGGCAAAGGTTAATATCACGCCTAAAGAGGCATATGAAAAGTTGGAACAGCAACTAGTAGAAAAGCAAGACCCTACTAAAGTAGATACAGTTACAGGAGCTACACACACATCACAAACTTTCAAAGAGTTAGCTACAGAGGCTTTGAAAAACGCAAAATAATTTAATGGAGAAATAGAAAAGAGTTAGAAAAGGTATAAGTTAGAGAGTAAAAATAAGGGCTTTTCGCCCTTATTTTTACTCAGATTTCCATAAACCGTGCAAATTGCAATAGGACCATGCTTTTAAGTCTTTTGCATCTGTCACAAAAACTGCTTCTGGCTTTTCACCTGGTTTTAGCACTTTTCTCATGTATGTGCCACCAGCTAAGAGAGAAATCCATTCAATCCAGTGTTTTTCTTCCATTGGGTGTGGTACACTTCCTACCTTAACCGTTACGAGATTCCCATTTCTTTCAATTACCGGTGTGTGCTTTTCTGTACCTGCATCTCCTGTTTTTTCTTGCATTTTAACCATTGGTTCACCACAACACACTAAGGTACCAGCTCCTTCATGAAGCACTTCTACAATATTTCCACACTTTTCGCATTTGTAAACACCATATAAGTCAGCCATTTTGATTCCTCCTTTAAATTATGTAAAACTGTGCAATTAGAATTAATTTGCTTTAGATAATATATTTCAATGGAAATATATTATCCTTTATATTTATAATACATTAAAATTTTTTGGATTTCAAGAGGGAAAAGAAATTTTTTAGTAAATAGCAATATCGGAAAAATAAAGAATGTATTTTGTATGATAATATAAGGTACTTACAAAATCTCTTAACATGGTGAAAAAGGCGACTATAGTAGAACTATAACTGTTGAAAGCCAAATACACAAAAGTAATGTTTTTACTGTAAGTTTGCCTATTAAATATCGATAAATTGTTGACAATCTAGCGTTTATGTATTATTGATTATAATGATGATTTATATAAAAAAAGTGGAGGCAATTTTTATGAAATATAGAATTGAGCATGATTTGTTAGGGCAAAAAGAGGTTCCAGTTGATGCTTATTATGGCATACATACATTAAGAGCTTATGAAAATTTTAATATATCAGGGCAAAAGATTCATAGAGAACTTATTATATCGCTTGCGATGGTTAAAAAAGCTGCAGCAATTGCAAATATGAAAGCTGGTTTGCTTGATGAAAGAAGAGCGAAGGCAATAATTTTAGCTTGTGATGAGATAATATCAGGTAAATACCATGATCAATTTATTGTTGATGCCCTCCAGGGAGGTGCAGGTACTTCTTCTAATATGAATGCTAACGAAGTTATTGCAAATAGGGCAATAGAATTACTGGGGGGTAGTAAAGGGGACTATTCTATTGTACATCCACTGGAACATGTAAACTTGAGTCAATCTACAAATGATGTTTTCCCGACAGCGGTGAGGATTGCAGCAATACGTCTTTTAAAGCCCTTGAGTGAAGATCTAGCTGAGCTTCAAAGTGTGCTTCAAGAAAAAGAAGAAGAGTTTTCTGATGTATGTAAAATGGGACGAACCGAGTTACAGGATGCTCTTCCTGTTATGCTTGGGCAGGAATTCGGTGCATATGCACAAGCAGTTGCAAGGGACAGATGGAGGATATATAAAGTTGAAGAAAGGTTGAGACAGGTAAACATTGGCGGTACTGCTGTTGGGACAGGAGTAAATGCCGAGCTAAAGTATATATTCTCAGTTATAGAAATATTAAGAGAAATAACAGGACTAGGACTTGCAAGAGCGGAATATATGTTGGACCCTACCCAGAACAATGATGTTTTTGTTGAGGTATCTGGGCTTTTAAAAGCGGCAGCCACAAACCTTATAAAAATATCAAATGATATAAGACTTATGTCGTCTGGACCTAAATGTGGACTCATGGAGATTAATATACCAGAAGTACAGGCAGGTTCATCGATTATGCCTGGTAAGGTTAATCCTGTTATACCTGAGGCTGTAAAGCAAGCAGCGTTTCAAGTTATAGCATGTGACCATGCAATAACTTTATGTGTCCAAGCAGGTGAATTTGAGCTTAATTTCACATTGCCTCAAATTGCATATAATCTTTTTATGCAGATAGATCTATTAAGAAACGCTATAAGAATATTTATAGATAAATGCATTAAGGGAATAACTGCGAATAAAGATTACTTAAAAGAAACTATTGAAAAAAGCTATTCATATGCAACTGTGCTAGTTCCTTACCTTGGGTATGAAAAGGCAACAGAAATTGCAAAAATGGCTAAAGAAAAAGGAAAAACCATAAGGGAAGTTGTGTTAGAGGCTGGACTCTTTACAGAGGAGCAACTTAATATAATATTTAACCCTTATGAAATGACAAAGCCAGGAATACCAGGAAAAAGGAAATTGAAAGGAGAAAAACGATTATGAACACGACACCTGTTTCTTCCAGGCTTCACATAGCTATTTTTGGCAGGAGAAATGCAGGAAAATCAAGCCTTATAAATGCTCTTACAAACCAGGAAGTAGCCCTTGTATCTGATGTTGCAGGTACTACTACTGATCCTGTGTCGAAAGCAATGGAAATACTTCCAATAGGACCAGTTGTAATCATCGATACTGCTGGACTTGATGATACGGGAGAGTTAGGGGAACTTAGAGTAAAAAAAACCTATGAAGTTTTAAACAGAACAGATCTTGCAATTCTTGTCATAGATGGCACTATAGGGCTTTCAGAGTTCGAAGAAAATGTTTTGAAAGTCATTAGAGATAAAAATATTCCAGTTGTAGGGGTAATAAATAAAAAAGATTTGTCACAATATTCTGAGGAAGATAAGAGAAAATGGGAAGAAAGATTAAAACTAGAGCTTATTGAAGTTTCTGCTTTAAAAAAACATGGAATTGAAGCCCTAAAAATGATGTTAATAAAAAAAGCACCATATGACGACAGGGAACTTTCGATTGTGGGTGATCTCATAAAACCTGGAGACTTTGTAGTTCTTGTTATTCCTATAGATAAAGCTGCTCCAAAAGGAAGACTTATACTTCCCCAACAACAAACAATAAGAGATATTCTTGACAATGATGCGATGGCCATTGTCACAAAAGAGCATGAGTTAAAAGAAACACTTCAAAATCTAGGGAAAAAGCCATCATTAGTTATTACAGATTCTCAGGCTTTTTTGAAAGTTAGCGCTGATACGCCTAAAGATATACCGCTTACATCTTTTTCTATTCTTTTTGCACGATATAAAGGTGATTTGGAGGAACTTGTAAGAGGTGTAAAAGCAATAAAAAAACTAAAACCTGGTGATAAAGTCCTCATTGCTGAAGGATGTACACATCACAGGCAGCCTGATGATATAGGAAAAGTAAAAATACCCAGATGGATTCGCCAGATTGTTGGAGGAGACATACAATTTGAGTGGTCAAGTGGTATAACTTTTCCAGACAATCTCGAAGAATATAGCTTGATTGTACATTGTGGAGCATGTATGTTGAACAGAAGGGAAATGATGTACAGAATTTCATATGCAAAAAGCAAAAACATTCCAATAGTAAACTATGGGATATTAATGGCTTATGTTCAAGGTTTAATGCCAAGAGCTATAGAAATGTTTCCGCTGGCAAAAATGGTTTATGAGGAAGAATAGAATAGGACGATTACACCTTCGTTGTCTCGTAAACTTTTTTATATTGAAACAATAAGACATAAAGGGTATACGATAGTGTGATTATTCCACTTACTATAAAAGTTATATGAGAGCCAAATTTTTGCGATAGTGTGCCAGCATATAGTGAGCCTATAGGAGTTACTCCACCAAAAACCAAAGAATAAACACTCATCACTCTCCCCCTGAATTCATCTGCTGTATTAATTTGTATTGTGGTGTTGGCAGAAGAGTTGAAGGTTATCATAAACCAGCCTGATAAAGCTAAAAGTAAAGCTGTTAATAAATAACTACTTTGTATACCTATAAGTATTTGAAAAATACTAAGTCCAATGCTACCGCCAAACAGATAGACAGGCTTTACTCCTCTTCTACTTACCGAAGCTAGCGTCAATGCTCCTATCAGCGCTCCTGTTCCCATTGCTGACATTAGTAAGCCATAATCTGTCGCTTTTCTGTGAAGAACATCTTTAGTAAAAACAGGTACTAATACGTTAAAGTTCAGAGAGAAAATGCTTAAAATAGCAATCATGAGTATTGTAGTGAGTATAACAGGGGTATTTTTAATGTATTTCAATCCGTCCCTTAAGTCATCAAAGATTTTTGCTTTGCCGTCATTAGCTTTTGGTGTTATACCTTCTACTGTAATTAATATAAGTCCTATTATCACAGCAATAAAGCTTGCAGAATTCAAGTAAAAACAGACGGCATATCCCAATTTGCCAATTAATATTCCTGCAATTCCTGGACCTATTATCCTTGCTGCATTAAACACTGCTGAGTTTAAAGCAATGGCATTCATCAAGTCTTTTTTTCCGACTAGGTCAATTATGAAGGATTGTCTTGCTGGCATGTCTATCGTGCTTAAAAAACCATTAAACAAAGCCAAAGCCAATATTTCCCAATAATTTATTATTTTTAGAGCAGTCAACGTTGCGAGGATAAAGGCGGAAATTGCAAAACTTGTTTGTGTAAATAAAATCAATTTTCTTTTTGGAAATCTATCTATTACAACGCCTGCAAATAAAGAAAAAAGCATCACAGGCAAAAACTGAACAGCACTTACAAGGCCCAATAAAAAGGAAGAATTTGTCAATTCGAGAACTAGCCAACCCTGGCCTATATTTTGCATCCACGTGCCTATAAGGGAAATCATCTGTCCAAACCAGAACAATCTGAAATTTTTGTGTTTAAGGGAAGGAAACGAACATCCTAATTTTTCTACTATGTTCATTGCTATTTCTCCTTATGCCAAATTTTCATACAATAGTTCTATCGATTGATTAAAATATTTTTTGGCTTCTTCAGTATTATTTAGAGCAATATACAGATTTCCCAATCCTTTATAGGCTTCGGACAAGTCTTTCTTGAGGCCAAGGTTTTTGAGTATTTCCACAGATTTTAAAAGTTCTTTTTCACTTAATTCAAATTGACCCTGCTTTAAGTGTAAGTTTCCAAGGATTGTATGAATTCTTCCTATTTCTTCTTGTTCGTTTATCTCTTTTACAATTTCTAATGATTCATTTAAATACTCAAGTGCTTTTTGGTAATCTTCTTTTAAATAATAAATTCTTCCTATTTCTGTTAAATTATATGCCATTCCTTTTTTGTCATCTAAATCTTTGTATAATGAATAACTTTTAAGAAAATATTTCTCTGCAATGTCATATTTTTTTAAATCTGTATATACAAATCCTAAGTAATTATATTCATTAGCAATATCTTCTTTTAAGTTTAATGTTTTGCTTATCAAAATGGCACGCCTTATGTACTTTAAAGCATCTTTGTATTGTTTAAGTTCATAATTTACAAGTCCAAGCCCATTGTTGGAAAGAGCAATAAAGTCTACTGCTTTGATTTGTGTAGAATACTCAAGACATTTTATATAATAATCTCTTGCTTTAATAAATTCTCCCATTTTGCTATATAAACTTGCTATACTGAAAAGTATGCGGGATTTCAATTCAGTGTTTCTCAAAGAATATTTTTCGAACCCATCTAAAGCTCTTAAATAATTTTCCAGGGAAGATTGGAATTTTTGTAAATTGCCTAAAGACAAGCCTTTCATGTAGTGAATTTCTACCATAGTTTCATTGAAGGAATTTTTCTCAAAATAAGAAGATATTTTATCTAAAATTTCAAGAACCTTTTGGTAATCTTTAATAACTAAATAAGATTTAGCTAGATAAAATTTTATCAAATTTGATGAATATTCATCTATTGCATTGTTTAAAATATCGAGGTATAATTTAATAGCTTCTTCATAATTTTTGCTATCAAATGCCCTTTGTGCATTTAAAAATTTTTCGAGTATGTTTTTATATTTGGAAAGTTCCTTTTTTAATTCTTCTTTTTCTACATAGTCTTCATCTAAAAAGTATACAACCGGCTTATTTAATTTTTGGGCGATAAAGTTTAAAGCTTTTAAGGAAGGACTTATTTTACCTTTTTCTATAAGGCTTATATAGCCTTTGGAAAATTCGTCTCCTGATAAATCTCCTTGTTTTAAGAATTGTCTTTTTCTTTCTTCTCTAATTCTTCTACCTAATTCTGCCATATCCATGTACTACCACTCCTTAATGTGCGTACTAAAATATATTATAATTTAATTTAGCAAATTTTTCAACGGGCAAGTATAAGATAAATTTAATTATATAAAAACCAAAATACGTGATATAATATTATTTGTACATTTTGACTTTGAGGTGGTTATTGTGAATAAACTATATATAATAGGGCTAGGGCCTGGGTCGCCAGATTCTATTACACTGGGGACAATAGAGAAAATGAAAAATGCTGATAAAGTTTTTTTACGGACAGAAAAACACCCAATAATTCCTTTTCTTAAAGCGCAGGGAATTGTTTTCGACACCTTTGACAAAATATACGAAAAAAGTACTACTTTTGAAGAAGTTTATGAAAATATTGCTCGGGAAATAATAGATGTAGCAAAAAAATATCGAAAGGTTGTATACGCTGTTCCAGGGCATCCTTATGTAGCAGAAAAATCTGTGGAATATATACTAAACTTTTATAACAGTTATACCGATATATCAATAGAAGTTATTCCAGCTATTTCTTTTATTGATGCTATTATAAGTGAATTAAAGATTGACCCTATATATGGCCTAAAAATAATTGATGGTTTGTCTTTGGAGGTGCAAAAGCCTGATAAAAGATGTGCTAATATTGTTGTTCAAGTGTATGATAGATTCGTGGCTTCACAAGTGAAGTTAAAACTGGCAGAAGTTTATGGGGACAGTTATCCTGTAACTGTTATAAAAAATGCGGGAATTCCAGGGGAACAGGTAATAGAGACGATGCCACTTTATATGATTGATAGACTTGATTGGATTGATTATCTTACTTCTTTGTACATACCTCCTGTGCAAACACTTTTTCAAGAAAAGTATGATATATATGACCTTTTAGAGATAATGCGGATTTTAAGAAGTGAAAAAGGATGTCCATGGGATAAAGAGCAGACACATCAAAGCCTTGAAAAATATTTGGTGGAAGAGAGTTATGAGTTAATTGATGCGATTGAAAAAGAGTCTGAGGATAAAATGGCAGAAGAATTAGGAGATGTGCTTTTACAAGTTGTTTTCCATTCACAAATTGCGAAGGAGAGGGGAACATTCAACTTTGACGATGTAGTAGATGGCATATGCAAAAAGATGATTTGGAGGCATCCTCATGTTTTTGGGACAGAAGAATTGAAAACTTCTAAAGCAGTATTAGAAAAATGGGATGAGTTGAAAAAAGAGGAGAAGAATTTAAATTCTTATACGGAAGTTTTAAAAGATGTGCCAAGGTATATGCCTGCTCTTATGCGAAGCTTTAAGATTCAAGAAAAAGCTGCAAAGGTGGGCTTTGATTGGGAAAGGGTTGAGGATGCACTTTCTAAAATTTATGAGGAATTAGAAGAATTAAAGGAGGTGTATAAAGGGAAAGATAAAGAAAAGATTATTGAGGAAGTTGGAGATTTAATTTTTGCAGTTGTAAATGTAGCTAGATTTTTAGATGTAGAACCAGAAAGTGCAACTCACAACACCGTAGAAAAATTTATAAATCGATTTGAGTACATTGAAAAAACTGCAGCAATCAAAGGGAAAAAATTGAGTGAAATGACATTAAGTGACATGGACAAGCTGTGGAATGAAGCGAAGATGAATAATTTTAATAAAAAAAATGAAAAATAAGCGTAAATTAGCAGGATTTTTCGATTTTATGAAGAATAAAAATAAGAGTAAAATATTTTTAAACTAAGGAGGTATTGTTGTGAATAAGGCAGATCTTGTTGCGAAAATTGCAGAAAAAAGTGAATTAACAAAAAAGGATGCTGAAAAGGCATTAAATGCTTTCATTGAAGCAGTAGAAGAAGCATTGAAAAATGGTGACAAAGTTCAATTAGTAGGATTTGGCACATTTGAAGTAAGAGAAAGAGCTGAAAGAAAAGGAAGAAATCCTCAGACAAGAGAAGAAATAACGATTCCTGCTTCAAAAGCTCCTATCTTTAAAGCAGGAAAAGCGTTAAAGGATTTAGTGAATTCTTAAGAAAATCAGGTCTTTATGACCTGATTTTCTTACTTTTAAATGGGGGTAAAAAGCACATGAGAGTTGATAAGTTTTTGAAAGTTTCAAGGCTTATCAAAAGGCGTACGATTGCAAAAGAGGCCTGTGACAAAGGATTAGTTTTTATAAATGGCAAGCAAGCAAAAGCTAGTGACGAAGTAAAAGAACATGATATAATAGAGGTAAACTTTGGAAATAAAATTGTCAAAATAGAGGTTATAGACGTAAAGGAACATGCTTTAAAAGACGAGGCATACAAAATGTATAAATTGATAGAAGAATGAATGATTTGTGAAAATCCCTCAAATACTATAAACAAAAGTATAGGAGGGATTTTAATTGTATAGGAACATACTGAAATTAATTGCGGTGTTGGTAGCTTTGTTATTTGCCATGACTGCTTGCAGACCGCCTACAAAAAAACCAGAACCTGTCAGAACACCTCGAATGGAACTACCTAAAATACCCGCAAAAATCAGTAGGGGTGAAAATAAAGAACCCGTTCTTAAAGTTTATGTTGTACAAACAGGTAAAATTGAAAATATGCCTTTAGAGAAGTATGTTGAAGGTACAGTAGCAGGAGAAATAAAAAATTATTGGCCAATTGAAACTTTAAAAGCTCAGGCGATTTTAGCGAGAACATATGTTTTAAATTTTGTAAGTACTAAAAAGTCTAAATATCCAGGAGCCGATATATCAACCGATTTTGAGGAGGCTCAGGCTTGGAATCCTTCAAATGTAAATTCAAAAATAAAAGAAGCGGTAAAAGATACTCGAGGTATAGTTGTTGCCTATGACGGGAAGTTTATAAATGCATGGTTTCACTCTCATGCAGCAGGACAAACTGCTTTAGCTAAAGAAGGCCTTAATTACAAAGAGCCAGAACCTCCTTATATTGTGAGTGTAAAGTCAAATGAAAGTCCTAGTGCGCCGGCTAATGTAAAGCATTGGACAGCTACTTTTACCAAAAGTGAAGTGATTAATGCATTGAAGAAAATGGGGCTTAATATAAACGATTTTAAAACTGTGAAAATAGGTGCAAAAGGGGCTTCAGGAAGAACTGTAACTTTTCTTTTTGACAAAACGCCTGTTAATGCTCCTGATTTTAGAATGGCAATTGGAAGTGAAAGGTTAAAGTCCACTATGATAGATGAAGTTTCTTACGATGGAAGTAAATTGGTGATAAAAGGAAGAGGGTTTGGGCATGGCGTAGGAATGTCTCAATGGGGAGCATATCAGATGGCTAAAGAGGGGAAAAGGGCAAAAGATATACTAAATTATTATTTTAAAGGCATAAATATAGTAAAAATTTGGGATTAAAATCCTCCGGAAGGAGGATTTTTTTGTTCTAAAAAAAGTACAAGATTCATAGATAAATAATAGTCTATTAAAAAGAGGGGAGGTTTAAAGAGGTTTAAAATGGAAGATAAAAGGAACTTTTCAAGAACAGGAAAACCTCATAATATTACAATTGAAAATAGAGAAAGAATCAGTATTTCTGGGGTAACAAATGTTGTAAGCTTTGACGAAGAAACAGTAATATTAGAAACGGATTTAGGAGTTTTGACGATAAGAGGTCAAGGGCTTCACATTAATAAATTGAACCTTGATGATGGACAAGTGTCAATTGATGGTGAAGTAGTAAATCTAAATTACAGTGACAAAAGTGGTCTTATAGGAAAATCAGGGGGGTTCATAGGTAGAATGTTTCGATAAGTCGCATGTTGCGGCTTATTTTGTTTTATGTACTCGATTTTAAAAAATTTAATTGTTATAATAAATTTGAATATTTTTGTGCAGAGGAGGTAGAAAGGTTGGAACAAATGAGTGATAGGGGAAAAAATTGGTTTAGAAACATGACTACAAAAGAAAAAGTAGAATATATATGGGATTATTATAAAGTTCATATTATCGTAAGTATATTAGTGATCTATTTGTTAGTTTCTTTTACAAGTAGTATTATTAATAGAAAGGATTACGTATTAAATATCGCTTTAATTGGCAAATATGTTGATTTTAATGGACAAAGTGAATTTTCTAAAAAAGTCACTAAAGAATTAATTGGCGATCCTTCTGGGAAAAAACAAACTTCTGTTGATTTTTATAGGCTTGTAAAAGGTCCAAATGGTAATCTTACTCTTGACCCTGCCTCAACTCAAAAATTAATGGCCAGAATAGGGGCTCAAGATATAGACGTCATTGTTTTAGATAAAAATAATTTTGATATATTGGCAAGACAAGGAGCTTTTTTGCGATTAGATAAGGTAAAAGAGTTAAATTTAACAGAGCTAAATGTAGTAAAAATAGAAGAAGATTCTGCTGAGGTAAAACCAGGTGTTTACGGTATATACGTTGGAAGGGGTAATAAATATTTAGAAGACCTGGAATATGACTATAGTGATAAAATTATTGCAATTATGTCGAATGGACAACACAAAGATTTAGCTATAAAATTTGTAAAATGGCTTTTGGATATAAAATAAAAGGTGGTGAGACGAATTGAAGAAGGTTTTTTTAATAGACTTTGATGGTACTGTTACCAAAGTTGATACTGTTGATTTAATGGTTAAAGAGTTTGCAAAAGATGGATGGCAGTATTATGAAAAGTTATGGGAAAAGGGGGAAATGTCTACTGAAGAATGTGCAATTGAGACATTAAAACTTATGGAAGTAGATGAGAAAAAGCTTTTAGATTTGCTTTACACAGTTGAAATAGATGATTATTTTATGGAGTTTTTAAATTTTTGCAGAGAAAAAGATTATGAAGTTGTAATAGTAAGCGATGGGTATGATTTTAATATAAAAACTATTATGAATAAATATGGTTTTGATGTAAAATTTTATAGTAACAAACTTTGGTTTGAGGATGGAAAAATAAAAGTGGATTTTCCACATAAAAGCAAGGATTGTGATAAATGTGGCATGTGTAAACTGGAAGTATTGAATAAATACAAAATTAGGGGATATTATGTAGTTTATGTAGGTGATGGATATTCAGACCTTTGCGTCTCTCAACATGCGGATAAAGTCTTTGCAAAGGGAGTTTTAGAAAAATACTGTAAAGAAAATGAGATTCCATGTACTTCTTTTAGAAATTTTGGCGATATTATAGAAAAGTTAAAGCGATAAACTTCAGTGGGTGTTTATCGCTTTAACAAGGGGTGGCAATACTTGTTTTTTTCTAGAGATGACATAAGGCAAATAAAAGCTGTTGTTTTTTATTTCAACGTTAAAAGCCCTTTGTAACAGCTCTTTGTTGTTTCCCACAAAAAGTATTTCGGAACCTTCATTTATTATGTCTGTCAACATAAGCAATAAAATATCGTAGTCTTTGTCTTTTTTCACTTTTTCCATAAAGTTTATAAGCTGTTGTTTTAATTCTCCCGCATCTGTAAGAGTGTTTACCTGACCTATGCCGATTTTATAATTATTTATTGTAAATTCTTTAAAATCTGTATAAAATATTTCTTCAACAGTTTTCCCTTCTAAAGAGGTACCTGCTTTGAACATTTCAGGTCCAAACTCATTTATGTCTATGTTGGCAATTTCTGCAAGTTTCTTAGCTGCTCTTACGTCTTCTGGTGTGCACGTAGGGGATTTAAATACAAGAGTATCTGATAAAATAGCAGCGCACATTATTCCCGCTATTTTTGGTTCTGGAATTAGCCCTTTTTCTTCAAAAAGTCGATTTATAATTGTAGCGGTAGAGCCTACAGGATGGTTTCTAAATAGTATTGGCTGCTCTGTTTCTATCGTCCCAATTCGGTGATGGTCAATTATTTCTAATATTCTTGCTTGTTCTATTCCTTCAACTGCTTGTGAGAATTCATTGTGGTCAACCATTATGACATTTTTTCTTTCATAGTCCAAAATATGTCGTCTTGCAAGCAACCCTACAACTTTTCCTTCTTCGTCGACAATTGGAAAGTTGCGGTATCTATATTTTAACATTACTTCTTTTACATCATCAATATAATCGCTAATTCTAAAAGTCACTAGATCTTCCTTTTTTATTACATATGATAATGGTATACTTTGGTTTAATAGTTTAACAGTGTCAAACGTATCTGGTACCACTTTTATAATAGTTACTTTGTATTGTTTAGCTAGTTCAAGAATTTTTTCTGAGACTTTGTTATTGCCAGTAATTATGAGAGCTTTTATTCCTTGTAAAATCGCAGCTTGTTGTATGTCGTCTCTGTCTCCAACGATTAAGATGTCTCCTTTCTTTATTCTTTTTAACACATTTTCTTTAGACATTGCAGCTACTAAAATGTCGCCTTCAAGATAATCTACATATCTTAAAGTTTCTTCTCCTTTCAAAGTAGCTAGTATATTGTCAATAGGGATTTTATACTTAGATAATTCATGAGAAGAAGAAAGATATGCTTTTGCTAAATCTCCTACTGTTGCAATTCCCATTAATTTGTTTTCCTCATCTACTACTACTATTGTTCTAATGTTTTTTTCCATCATAGTGTTCCATGCTTCAAACATGGAAGTGTTTTCTTTAAAAACGAGAGGTTTATCAAATTTAATGTCTTGTACTTGGGTATATACATTTTCAATAAAAATAGGTTCTTCTACTCCAAAATAGTCTAGCACAAATTTTGTCTCTCGGTTTATAGGACCTAATCTAACAGGTATAGCATTTATACCTTCAGACATACGCTTTAGATATGCATAAGCAATAGCCGAGCAGATAGAATCTGTATCTGGATTTTTATGTCCTGAAACATATACTGTTGTCATGATGCATCGCCCCTATTTTAGTTTCATTCTTGCTGCAGTAGATAAATATAATATAACAAGAAAAGGAGGGTATGTAAATGGTAATAACCATACAAAGTCAAATTTATGCATTTTTAGTAACAGTATATGGTGGTTTTGTACTGGGATTTATATACGATATTTTTAAAGTGACAAGGCAAGTTTTTAGGCTTAGAAAAACTTTTTCTAATATTGCCGATATTATATTTTGGCTTTTTGGGACAATTACTATGCTTTATTTTATGTATATAAGCAATTATGTTGAAATCCGGTTTTATAGTTTTTTGGGATTTGCAATTGGAATCATTCTTTATTATGTGTTGTTAAGTTATTTCATTACCCAAGCTTTAATTGGAGTTTTTGAATTTACAATAAAATTTTTAAGAAAGATGGCAGAAATTATTATATACCCTATTAGAATAGTAGTCAATTTTATTATTGTTCCTTATAGGTTTACAAAAAAAATTTTAACTTTGCCTGTCGCTTTTCTAAAAAATAATTTAACCCATTTTAAGATTTTCAAGAGAAAAAAATAAAGGATTTTTTAAAGAAATGTCGAATAAAAATTAATAGAAATTAATATGTATTGTGAAAGCAGGTGTTATGAGTGAAAAAACTAAAGAAGATGTTGTTTTTTGCCTTTATTGCATATATTGGATTTACCTTTTTTCAGCAGCAAGTTGTATTAGAGAAACTTGATAGTAGGTATAGGAATTTGAAAAATAAAGAAGCTGCTGTAATAAAAGAGAATAAGTATTTAAATGAATTACTTCATCAAATAAACAGTGAAAGTTTTATTGAGAATGAGGCAAGACAAAAATTGGGGTTGGTTAAAAAAGGAGAAATAATTTATGTAGATGTTTCGAAAACTAAGTTTCAAGAGACAAAAAAGTAATTTCAGAAAATTTATCTTGAAATGTTTTGTATCTTAATATATAATAAACTCATTAATAAAATTTTTAAAGGGAGGATCTTTGTTTATATGCCATTTGAGGTTGGAGATGTTGTTGAGGGCACCGTGTTAAACATTACAGACTTTGGAGCATTTATTCAGCTACCGGAAGGGAAAACTGGGTTGGTGCATATTTCGGAAGTTGCTAATACCTATGTAAAAGATATTAGGGAGCATTTGAAGGAGCATGATAAAGTAAAAGTAAAAATATTGTCCATGGATTCTAGTGGAAGAATAAGTTTGTCAATCAAAAAAGCTTTGCCTAAAAATAATAAAGAAAGAGAGCCAAAGGATTTTGTATGGCAGAGCAATAGGAATTATAATACTAATAGTTCCTTTGAAGAGAAATTGCTTAAGTTTTTGAAAGATTCAGATGAGAGACAGCAACAGCTGCGAAAGAATTTTGATTCCAAGAGAAGAAACACAGGCTATAGAAAAAGCAATGGATATTAACTTCGGGTTATGCCCGAAGATTTTTCATAAAAAGAACAAGAAATTTTACAGGTTTTTACCTGTGATAGTTGGGGGTTATTATGAGAATTTGTGCGATTGATATAGGGACAAATTCGGTACGCCAACTTATATGTGACATAGATAATGGAAATATAAACAAGATACAAAAAGATGTTGAAATAACTCGACTAGGGGAAGGAATTTCCAAAACGGGGAAGTTAAATAGTAATGCTATACAGAGAAGCATTGAAGTAATTGAACACTTTGTAAAATTGGCCCAAGATAAAGGTGCAGAAACTATATATGCTTTTGCAACATCTGCGATGAGGGATGCTAAAAATAAAGACGCTTTTTTTGAGCAAATTGGAAAACTTGGGTTAGAGGTAGAAATCATAGATGGAGAAACAGAGAGCTTGTTTGGATATATGGGAGCAGTGATGGGAATTAATAAGAAAAATGCACTGGTGTTAGATATAGGAGGAGGAAGTACTGAATTAGCGTACAAAGGTAATGAATTTAAAAAGGAAAGCTTCGATCTTGGAGCTGTGAGGCTTACTGAAAAATTTATTAAAAATGACCCTCCTACAGCTGAGGAATATGATGAAATCAGGTTGCATATAATAGATACAATGGTAAATTCCATTAATAAATACAAAGAAGCTGAAAATATCATTGGAATAGGAGGAACTATAACAACACTTGCTGCAGTTTCACAGCAGTTGGAAATTTATTCTCATGAAAAAGTTCATGGATATCTGCTAAGAAAAGAAGAAATTAAAAAGATTTTAGATAAATTTATGTCTGTTACATTGACAGAACGGAAAAAAATTCTTGGATTGCAGCCCCAAAGAGCTGATATAATAATTGCTGGAACTGCTATATTGTTGACCATATTAGAAATGCTGTGTTTTAAAGAAATAACCGTTAGTGAGTGGGATAACCTGGAAGGAGCAGTGTTGTGTAAATTTGGAAGATTTAAGTTATAAAAAGGGACTTTTCATTTGGAGTTGCAGAAATGGGTAAAAAAACTATTGACTTAGAGATATAGATATAATATAATAATACTGTCTCAAGGAGATAATGCCGGAGTGGCGGAACTGGCAGACGCACAGGACTTAAAATCCTGCGGGCCCTAAAAGCCCGTACCGGTTCAAGTCCGGTCTCCGGCACCAATGTCGCGGGGTGGAGCAGTCCGGTAGCTCGTCGGGCTCATAACCCGGAGGTCGTAGGTTCAAATCCTACCCCCGCAACCAAAAATATGGCGGCGTAGCTCAGTTGGCCAGAGCATGCGGTTCATACCCGCAGTGTCGGTGGTTCGAATCCACTCGCCGCTACCATCCATGCGCAAACTGTATCGTCTATCGAAAGCCTGAAATGGGCTTCAATTCTATCACGGTAGACGATTATTTTATTGATATATGTTGGTAAAATTTGTTTAATTTTGTGAGGGTCACCCGCTTCCAACACTTCTTTGTCTTTTAAAAGGTACTGTCTTATTTTTTCTTCTGTTATAAAAGAAGTGTCGGGTAAGCTGTCCAGTATACTTCTCATTTTTCAAAATTTCATGAATGCTGTTTTTGCTGAATGGATTCCCCTTCTTAGTTCTGTAACCTCTTAAATTTAATTCATCAATTATTTGCCTATATCCATACCCCTGTGCATATAATTCAAAAATCAGTCTTACTGATTCAGCTTCTTTTTCATTTATTACATATTTTCCGTCTACAATGTCGTATCCAAGAGGTGGTATGCCTCCGTTAAATTTGGCCTAAAAAGCATTCAAGTGAGCTGGCCTTTATCATCTGCAGGAATGCCGGCCTATCAGCAGTTGTAGCGCTTTTTGCTTCATCAGTATATGTTTTTAACTAGCTGTATATTATTCTTTTCGCAGTACTCTTTTATAGCTCTTAATTGAGCTTCAATACTCTCTTCTCGCTGATTATCGCTGGAGTACCTTGCGTATACAACAGCTCTTACTTCTGCTTTAGCCATGAGAAATCCCCTCCCGAAATTTATTCAGCTTTTGTAAGATATTCTAGTATTTCCTCTGATATTTCATCTGCTTTATTTTCCAGCTCTAAATTTCCAAAACCTCATTGGCAGCGAAGAGTATCTGACAAGAGTGTTTGAAGTTGGCAAAACAGTGGAATACAGAATTGTTTACACAGATGCAGAGGGAAACAAAATAGATTGGTCTGATGTGGTTGAAGCAGTAGGAGCAGGTCTCTACTCTTGTTAAAAATAGCGAAATAAGTGTTGACCCTGCTGGTGAAGGTTTTACTGAAGCCAAGATTTTGAGCTTACCCTTTCCTATGAGTGTTCCTCTTTCGCCCTTTGAAAAGAGAATAATACAACTTCACCCTTCAAAGGGTGCTGAATGGCTTAGAGAAAGAGACTTTCTTGAAGAAATTACAGCTGTTTGTCTGTTTTAAATTTTTTCTCTGGAGATAAATATTAATTTCAAGGACCTCGACGGAATTGAAATATCCACCCGTTTTTATGCGGATTTTCTCGATCAGGCTGTTGACACTTTCTACAACATTAGTGGTATAAATATGTTTTCTTAAATGTTCAGAATATTTAGTAAAGGCTAAATAATACTCTGCTTTTCCATAAGGAGATTCATATAACGACTGTATTTTTCTTTGAATATATTACAAAGATTTTGAAATTTAAAAGCAGTCTCATCAAATGAAGAAGAGAGCTTTATTTTGTTGAGTTCTTTGTTAAATTCTGCAGCATCGGCTTTGGTCATGGATTTACGAATATTTCTTTGAAGATGGACAAAACAGAGCTGGTGGTCAGCATAAGGATATACAGCCTTGACTGTTTCAATTATACCTGGGAAATCATGAGGTGGGTTTCCTTAGCAGTTACAGAATTTTATAAAAAATACTATCAAATGATTGCAAAATTATTTAGAGTGTGATAAAATACTGAATGAAAGGAGTATATACTATGGCCCAAATTGAGGAAATTAAAAAATTCCTCAATGATGTTAAAGAATTGATAAAAGCAGGTGCTTTTGTTTTTGTTCCTCGTAAGAAAAATATGGATTCAATTAAAGAAGCTGGCCTAACAGTTAAGCATGTTAAAGAGATTATTTTAGACTTAACTTACAAAAATTATTATAGAAGGTCCCAATGAGGATTTAGGAAGCAACAGGGAAGGCTTTGTATGGGAGTTTGGGTATGATATTGAAGGAACAGACTTTTACATAAATCTTAAAATTGAGCGAAGAGGAGAAAAAGAATGCTTGGTGTGTCTTTCTTTCCACAAAGCAGAACAGCCGTTAGTTTATCCGTATAAGTGAGGAGGTGGAAAATGTGAAGAAATTTTGTCCTGTCTGCGGCACAGAGCGGGAAACAAAGGTAATTGAAAAAGAAGAAATATCAACTGTTAGAGGAGATGAAATAAAGGCATTGGCAAAGATAAGGGTGTGCAGTGTTTGTGGTGAGGAGCTGTTTGATGAGGAGCTGGAAGAAGAGAATATACAGAGGGTCTATGATATATATCGAAAAAAGCATGGTATACTCTCACCTGAGGAGATAAAAAGCATTAGAGAAAGTTATGGGTTAAGCCAGCGTGCTTTTGCCAAGCTTTTAGGTATAGGTGAAGCTTCTATTGCGAGGTATGAAACTGGAGCTTTACCTGAAAAATCTTTGAGCAACATGATAATGCTTTTAAAGGATCCTAAAAATATGGAGAAGCTTCTTGAAAAAAATGAGGATGTTTTAAGCCAGAGAGAAAAAGCAAGACTTCTGCGGAGATTAGAAGAGATGAACGAAAGAATAAAAGCGATAATGATTCCGGAAGAGCTTTATAAATTATTAGAAGAAAGGGCTAAAATAGAAGGGAAAAATGCTGATAAATTTGTTGAAGATGTATTAAAAAGAATTGTTATATAAAACAAAAATATATGGATATTTTGTAACAATTTAGTATTAACAGGATTCCGTGGCAAGAGACAAAATATAGAGATATATTACTTCAGTACTTCTATAACAGATGGGAAGGATTAAAAGACCCTGCATATAATAAGTATTTGATTGACCCTAGATGGAATGGTTATACAGTAGGTTGTATATACTGGTGGGATGGCGTAGATGTATGGATAGGTAAGGACGATATTACTGTAAGATATGAACTTAAAGAATATAATAAAAAACTGCCCACAAAAGTTATATCAGATAATGGTGTTGCAATGATACCGCTTCGAGGCGTCATGGAAGAATTAGGAGCAGCTGTTGATTACAATGCTAAAACTCAGCAGATAACCATAAAAGATAAAGGTAAAACTGTGGTGCTGAAAATAGGTTCTGATACGGCACTGGTAGACGGCAGAGCAGTTAAAATGCCAAGAAAAGTATATGTGAAAAATGGATACACAATGCTGCCTTTAAGATGTGTTGCTGAAAATTTAGACCATGCAGTAGAATTTAGATCCACCATCACTTAAAATTGGAACAACAGGAGATGTAAATGCTACTATAGATGCGACATCTTCTATGTCAAGCGGAACAGGTCCTTATTCAGCAAGATTCTGGCTTCAGGTAAACGGAACAGATTTATTAGGTTCTGATGGTACAGCAGTAAGAGATTTAAATTCTCTTTCGCAGGCGAAATATACAAAGTTAATAGCTAATGCAAAACCTGGAGATAAAGTGTGGGCGAAAGTACGTGTTTATGACCAAAGTATAAACAAAACTTCAGAAGCAGAGATTGCGAAAGTAATTGGACAGTATGAGGATGTACCTACTCCGGAGCCGACACCACCTCCTGCACCAGAGCCTGTACCTCCTGTTGCAGTGATAAATGCTCCTTCAGAAGTGATTCAGGGTGATGATGTGTATATAAGCTCTGGGAGCTATGACCCTGATGGAACTATTGTCAACTACAGCTGGAGCATTATTCCTTCAAGCGGCGTAGTAGGTACTCTTTCAGGTGAAAGCGGTACAGTATCTTTTGACAAAGTAGGAACATACACAGTAAGGCTAACGGTAACAGATAATGATGGGTTAACAGATACGGCACAAAAAACTATAGAAGTAAAACCTGCAGTACCTAAAGCATTTTTTGACTACACGGGTGCTCTTAAAGAAAATAGAAAAGTAGTTTTAGATGCGTCAGGCAGCTATACATCACCGAAGTATCCAATGGTATGGGATGCAACAGAGTGGGAGATAACACCTGCAAGCAGCGGCTTGACACAGAATGACATAAAGATAGTACCTTCTACAGATATGAAAACAAGAACGGTTCTTTTTAAGAAAGCAGGAGACTATAGAGTAAGAGTAAGGGTAAAAAATAGTGCAGGAAATTATTCTGACTGGTATGAAAGGACTTTTGACTGTTGTAGAAGATTTACCTCCTGTTGCAGATTTCTTTGTAATGACCACTGCTTTGAGGGACCCTTCAAACGGCAATATGGCCAAAATAGATCTTATAGATGCTTCCTATTCTCCAGATGGTGATAAAATAGTGCAGAGAATATGGAAATATAAGTATGACAGCAACAACAACGGCAGTTTTGATGATGAGCAGTGGATAACTTTGGACAGTGGCAATAATACTCACCCAGTACTGTATGCAAAAGATGTAGGAAAGTATTTATTTGAACTTTCAGTTAAAGAAGATTTTGGAGAAGAAACCATACCTGAGTTTATATCTCCGTCAGATTATAAAACCAGCGATACTTCAAATAAGCCAATGAAGGATAAAATATGTGAAGTGATAAACTTACAGCCTGTTGTGGATTTTGAAATGTATGAAAAGAAAAAAGCAGAGTTAGTTATAAGGGTTGGTAAACTGAACAATTATGATGCAAGGGTAAAACAACTGGAGGATGGAATAAATAATTTGCTGATACCTCTTTTAAACAGCAAAAACATTGATGCAAAAGTGATAGACAGTGACTTTGGGACAGGAACTTGTGGAGGAAATACGAGTATACTAGTTTTTAATGACCTATCTTTCTTGGATTACAACGATAATAATGCAAAAACAAAGTTTGCAAATGCAATAAATCAATTATCTTCAAAATTAGTAATTGCAGGGCAGACAACATTTCCTGCATCACAAGCAGATGGGCTTATAAGCTTAATCACTAATGGTGGATTTAAAGTTATTGATAACAGTATAAGCAACCAACTGACTGCTATTGCAGAGTATATTGCAAAAGACTTAGAAAACCAGCAAAGGATAATTGAAAAATATGTTGTACTGGGCGAATCAATTGAGATAAAAACTTACTACAACGACCCAGAAAACGACCCGAAGTATGAGGAGAGATGGATGTACCTTCACGACCCAAACTACTTTGAAAACAGCTTAGGTCTTGCGAGCTTTAACGGACAGTACCTGAGTTCTCCTGTAACTGTCTTTGATAAGGTTGGAAAATATGAAGTGGAATATCAGGCAAGAGATAATCCTAAAGATGATGATAGATTTGATAATTATAGGTTGTGGAGCTATAAGCCTTTAAGCACCATGTACATCTATGTTCACAGAAGGCCTATTGCCCAGTTCGCTGTAACAATGACCCCAAGCGGCTCAAACTACATTATCTCAATTACAGACCAAAGCTATGACCTAGACCATATGTCACTGCCTAACAAAGGTATACAGGCATGGGAGTGGAAGTGGAAAGAAGTAAATGAAATAGCATGGCATAATGGAAAAATGTCAGGGACATTCCCTGTAGGAAAAACTTATTTAATATATCTTAGAGTCCAGGATTTAGAAGGAGCATGGAGTGAGCCAAAAGTACAGACAATAACGACGCAGAATATAAATTTACCGCCTGTTGCACAGTTTACTGTAAATCCTGTTGTTCAGGTTGTAAACAAGACAATCACAATAGTTGATCAAAGCTATGACCCTAATGGAGATGCCATTGCAGAACGGCAGTGGAGAGTGCAGAAGCCGGATGGGACATGGATAAACTACGGCAGCACTGTACCTAACAATATACCTTCGTTAGGAAAGTTTTGGGGCTGATAATAGCTTTGTTGTTTTGCAAACCCTGGTAAACATACTTGTAAATTAGAGTAGGAAATGTTAAAATAATTCAAAATGGGATAGCAAAAAAGGAAGGAGAATATAGTGATTATAGTTACTGGTGGAACAGGTCATATTGGAAATGTTTTAGTGAAGAGATTGTTAGGAAGGGGTTATAAGGTAAAAATAATAGTACCTCCAGGTGAAAATTTAACCTCTATATTTGGCTTGGATGTTGAAATTGAATTTACAGATGTTCGAAATAAAACTTACCTAGTTGATTGTTTCAAAGGGGCCGAGGTTGTATTTCACCTTGCAAGCCTTATTTCAATTTTTACAAAAGATAAAAGAGTGTATGACGTAAATGTGTGTGGAACAGAAAATGTAATAGAAGCGTGCATAAAAAATAATATAAAGAAACTTGTTTATGTTAGTTCGGTCCATGCATTAAAAGAAGAACCTAAAGGAAAAGTAATTAAGGAAAACAAAGATTTTAATCCGGCTTACGTAAAAGGTGATTACGCAAAATCAAAAGCAATTGCTACAGCAAAAGTTTTAGAATCACAAAAATTAGGTATCGAACCTATTGTTGTTCACCCTTCAGGAGTTATTGGACCTTATGATTATAAAATTTCTTTTATGAATCAGGTTATAATTAATTATTTAATGGGAAAATATAAGTTTTTAATAGAAGGTGCCTATAATTTTGTTGATGTAAGAGATGTAGCAGAAGGTATAATACTGGCATGGGAGAAAGGGAAAGCAGGCGAAAATTATATTCTTTCGGGAGAAGTAATTACTATAGAAAAGCTGTTTTCTTATCTTGAAGAAATAACAGGAATAAAAAAACCTCCTATTATTAATAGATATATTGGTGAGTTTTTTTCATACTTTGCTGACATTTACTATAAAATAACAAAAGGAAAACCTACATGTACCTCTTATGCTATTTATAGTTTAAATAGTAATTCAAATTTCACTTATGGAAAAGCTAAAAAAGAATTAGGATATAATCCGAGACCTATAAAGGAAACAATATATGATACAGTGCTTTGGCTTAAAGAAAGAAGTTTAATTTAGTCGTTGAGTGGGCTAGCAAATATCAACGTGAATTGCTAGAAATGTGGGAAACGCAAGTGTTTCGAAAATTACCCGGATTGGAGTGATGAAAAATGTATAAAGTTGTAAGCGTAAAAGCAACAGATGATTATAAGCTGATAGTTACTTTTGATAATGGAACTGTAAAAGAATATGATATGAAGCCAAAACTTAATGAGTGGCCATTTGAGTTATTGAAAAACAAAGCCTTTTTTAAAGCGGTAAAAGTTGATGCTGGGGGATATGGTGTGAGTTGGAATAGTGAACTAGATTTGAGTGAATATGAGCTTTGGAAAAATGGTAAAGAAATTAAACTAGTTTAAATTTGTTTAAAGGAAAGAGAAGAATAAAAATATTGACAGTATTTTTGACATCACATCTCTAGTTGTAGGATTGTTCATTGTAGTTAATACACCCAAAGCCATAACAATTAAAGTAGAAATTGCAAATTTTAAAATAGAGATAAGTTAAAAAAAGAATAGGTAGCTCACATCTACCTATTCCCACATCCCACATATCTATGACACCCGAAGTGTCCTTTTATCTATTATATCACATCTTTTAGAAATTGAACCAATGAAATAAAAAATCAAAAAGACGGAAGTGATGCCTTACGAAATAGTCACGATTTGGTATAATAGAATAAAAGATAAAACTTAAAATTGAGGTGTTTTTTATGAGCAGAATAAAACAGTTAAATCGTGAGCTTACAAGAATTGTAGATGTGCTAATAAGGGAATATCAGCCTGAGAAAATAATATTATTTGGTTCATTAGCAACAAAAAAAATAAATGAATGGAGTGATATTGATTTAATAGTCATAAAGGATACTAATAAATCTTTCTATGAAAGATTGGAAGAAGTTGTTAAAATTGCTAAGCCTACTGTTGGCACGGATATTATAGTGTATACCCCAAAGGAAGTAGAAGAAATGAAAGAAAGTATATTTTACAGTGAGGAAATATTAAAGAAGGGAAAGGTTATTTATGAAAGAAGCAAAACAATGGCTTGACTTTGCTATGGATGACCTTGATTCAGCAGAAATTATGTTTAAAGCAGGCAAATACAATATGGTCTGCTTCTTTTCACATCAAGCTGCGGAAAAAGCTTTAAAAGCATTTTTGGTAAGTCAGAAACATAATCCTCCTCGAATTCATAATTTAATAGATCTTGTATTTGTACACAATATGATAAAACTTTTGAAGATTTTTTATCTAAAGTCCAAGTATTAAACCAGTTTTATATTCCAACAAGATATCCTACTGCTATGCCAGGCACAACAGCTTTAGGAATGCCTGATATTAAAACAGCTGAAAAAGCAATGGTGTATGCTAAGGAAATCTTTTCTTATTGTAAGAGTGCAATTTGGGGTTCTGCATAAAATACAAAAGTACGTTCATAATTGAGAGCGGTTCGCTAATGTGGTACCATTCTTATACAAAGGAAATGCTGGTGACATATGTTTCTACCAAAGTTTCTGTAAAGGAGATGAAAAAAGCGATTATTTTGAGTTAGAGTATGAAGTGTAATATCTCTCTCCTTTTAAAGCTGTTCACATCACCGCCAATAGGCATGATGTGGACAGCTTTTTTGTTATTCATTAGACTTACTTGTTAGCTTCCGCAAATTGATGTCACTATAAGCAATGATAAAATAACAATATTAACGTATATCTATTGACATTAATATTGGATTGTGATACCTTTAAAAGAGAAATCATATAATTCCTATCTAAATACTCGGAATTAAAAGGAGGCAAAAATTATGTCTGAAAGACAAAACAAAATTTATGAGGATATAGCCCAGCTTATAGGCAATACACCTATGGTTAAGTTAAATAGGATTGTTCCAGAAGACGCGGCAGAGGTCATAGTAAAATTAGAGTCTTTTAATCCTGGTGGAAGTGTTAAGGATAGAATTGCATTAAATATGATAAAAAAGGCTGAGGAAGAAGGAAGATTAAAACCTGGTGGGACAATTGTCGAAGCTACCAGTGGAAATACAGGTATTGGTCTTGCGATGGTCAGTGCTGTAAAAGGGTATAGGTTGATTCTTGTAATGCCTGATACTATGAGTATAGAACGGAGGAATTTACTTTTATCCTATGGAGCAAAGCTTGTTTTAACACCCGGTGCAGAAGGCATGAAAGGAGCTATAAAAAAGGCACAAGAAATTTTGGAATCAAATCCTGACTATATAATGCTAGATCAGTTTAAAAATCCTGCGAATCCAGAAATACATGAACTTACAACGGCAAAAGAAATATTAAAAGATACAAATGGGATAGTGGATGCATTTGTAGCAGGTGTAGGCACAGGGGGAACAATATCTGGAGTAGGGAAAGTTTTAAAGCAATATAACAAAGATATAAAAATTGTTGCAGTAGAACCAGAGGAATCTCCTGTATTGTCAGGCGGCGAACCTGGACCTCATAAGATACAAGGAATAGGAGCAGGATTTGTTCCTGATACACTAAATCTTGACGTTATCGATGAAATTATAAAAGTAAAAGAGAGAGATGCTTTTGAGATGTCAATGAAACTTGCAAAACAAGAAGGAATTCTTTGCGGTATTTCCTCCGGGGCAAATGTTTTTGCGGCAATTGAAGTTGCAAATCGCCTCGGGAAAGGAAAACGAGTTGTAACAGTACTACCTGATACTGGGGAAAGATATTTAAGTATGCACAAATTTTTTGAATATTGAATGCCATAATGAATTTAATCCTGTTCATTGCTTTAGTTGTATAACTGCCAGGATAAATAGTATTGAAGGAGTAGTTTTAGAAAGTTTTGGCTATAGAAAAAAGAGAGTGTAAAATTTGCACTCTCTTTTTTTACAGATTATTTTGCAGAGTAATAGCATCTTTTAGGAGACATTATTAAATCTTCTTTTTTTAATTCTTTAATAGCCTTTTCAACTTCTTTTTTGTCAAGGCCTGATTTTTCCACAATATTACTAGGACGCAGTTGTGGCATCCATTTTATTTTTCCTCCTTAATACACATTACAATTTTATATTGATTACGATTCCATTATGATATCAATTCTTATTTTTGACAAAGACTTCTAAAATAATTTTTTAATGATAAAAATTTCAGCGCGAGCGTACCTTAACTTGGCAATTTCTAATGCTTCATTATTAGGATCTGTATCGTTTATATTTTACAAAATACTTTTTAATTTATTGTATTCTTCTACTGTAATTTCTCCCTTGGCTAAATGTATATCAAGTATTTTCTTTGGTTCATTCGCTTGGCAATCTTTAAATTCCTTTCATTGAAATTATTTATCAAAAAAATTGTTAACCTCTTTTCAACTTTATTTTAAAAACTAGCTTGGAAGTTGTATTTTAGTTTTTGGATTAGAAATTGAAGTTTTTGAAAGGAAGCAAAAATTATTATATAATAAAGTATGAACAATTATTCATATATTAAAACAAGGAGGAGATACCTATGAAAAGAGAGGGCAGCAAAATCCCAATCTGCGAAGTTAGCGTAATACATGAAGATATTATAAATAAAGTAAAAGAAGCTATGCCAGAGGAAACAAAACTGTATGACCTTGCGGAATTATTTAAAGTATTAGGAGATACTACAAGGATAAAAATTCTTTATGCATTATTTGAATCAGAAATGTGTGTTTGTGATATTGCTGTACTTCTTGGTATGAGCCAGTCTGCAGTTTCTCATCAGCTTCGGATACTAAGGCAAAATAAGCTTGTTAAATTCAGAAAAGAAGGGAAAGTGGTTTATTATTCTTTGGCGGATGACCATGTAAAGAAAATATTTGAACAGGGTTTTGACCATATTAATGAGTAAATCAGGAGAGGTGAATACTATGCAAAATAATAAAAGGCCTTTTGAGAGGTTTGGTTGTGGAAGTTGTACCCGAGGTGCAAAAGAAAGTTTTCTTAACGCAAATTGTGATTCTGATAGTTGTAAGCTTTCTTTTGAGAATGATGACTCTGATAAAGTATACAGGAGAATCATTCAATATGGGATTTCTGCTATCTTGTTTGCAATAGCATTGCTATTTAATTTATTGGGTTATATCAAATTTACCTTATTTTTCATAAGTTATATAATCGCAGGAGGAGATGTTGTCTTAAAAGCTACCAAAAATATTTTGAAAGGGCAGATTTTTGATGAGTATTTTCTCATGAGCATAGCGACAATTGGTGCTTTTGCTATTGGAGAGTATCCTGAGAGTGTAGCCGTAATGCTTTTTTACCAAATTGGGGAACTTCTGCAGGATATTGCTGTTGACCGTTCGAAAAGGTCTATTAAAGAGTTAATGAATATTCGTCCCGATTATGCCAACTTAAAAATTGGATATGAAATAAAGAGGGTTTCACCACAAGAAGTAAGACCGGGAGACGTCATCATAGTAAAGCCTGGTGAAAAAATACCACTTGATGGGAAAGTAATCGAAGGGGAATCGATGGTGGATACTTCTGCATTAACAGGAGAATCTGTTTTAAGAGAGGTTTATAAAGGCGCGGACGTTTTAAGTGGCTTTATAAATAAAAATGGACTTCTCACAATCGAAGTAACCAGAGAGTTTGCAGAATCAACTGTTTCAAAAATACTAGGACTTATTGATGAGGCTAGCAGTAAGAAAGCTCCTACAGAAAAATTTATGACAAAGTTTGCTAAATATTACACTCCTATTGTTGTTTTTTTGGCATTGATTATTGCAGTAATTCCTCCTTTAATTATACCAACAGCAACCTTCAAGGAATTTATATATAGAGCACTTATTTTTCTTATTATAGCGTGCCCCTGTGCACTGGTGTTGTCAATTCCTTTAAGCTTTTTTGCTGGTATAGGTGCTGCCTCAAAAAATGGCATCCTTGTAAAAGGAAGTAACTATTTGGAAGCGTTAAGCGATGTAGAAACTGTTGTATTTGATAAAACAGGTACCCTTACAAAAGGGGTATTTAAGGTAACGGAAATTAAATCTGTAAATAGTATAAGTAGGGATGCGCTTTTGGAATATGCGGCATATGCCGAAAGTTTTTCAAATCATCCTATAGCAGAATCCATTTTAAAAGCCTATGGGAAAGAAGTAGACAGATCTAAAATAAAAAAGTATGAAGAAATTTCAGGAAATGGCGTAAGAGCAAATGTAGAAGGAAAAGAGGTCCTTGTGGGCAATGCTAAATTAATGAAGAGGGAAAATATTGATTGTGTTACCGGTGACTCAACAGGTACTATCATCCATGTGGCTATAGATAACAAATACTGTGGCTATATCCTTATATCCGATGAAGTAAAAGAAGATTCCTCAAAAGCTATAGAAAGTCTCAAGAAGATGGGCATTAAAAGGATTGTCATGCTTACGGGGGATAACAAAACTGTCAGCGATAAAATCGCTGCTTCATTAAGGATTGGTGAAGTGCATTCACAACTTCTTCCAAATGAGAAAGTTGGCGTACTTGAGAAATTGTATGCTGACAATAAAAAAGGCAAGCTCATATTTGTCGGTGATGGCATAAATGATGCACCGGTTTTAGCGAGATCTGATGTGGGTGTTGCAATGGGTGGAATCGGGTCAGATGCTGCTATAGAGGCAGCCGATGTAGTTTTAATGACAGATGAACCGTCAAAACTGGTAACAGCTATAAAGATATCCAAAAGGACAAAGTTAATAGTATGGGAAAATATTCTTCTTGCATTAGGAGTAAAAGTAGTGGTTTTAGCACTTGGCGCTTTAGGGGTTGCTACAATGTGGGAAGCTGTGTTTGCCGATGTAGGTGTTACACTCCTTGCCGTCCTTAATTCCTTAAGATTGCTTAATAAAAAATAAAAATATTATTAATTTTTAGAAAAGGAGGATCTGAATTATGGGTTTGTTTGGAGCTAAGGGTGGGACTATCGTCATAAATGTTAAGGGGATGACATGTAACCATTGCAAAATGTCTGTTGAAAATGCACTAAAGAAGTTAAATGGGGTATTTAAGCTTTGTTGACCTTGATAAAGGGAATATTACGGCAACATATGACCCTGCTAAAGTTTCTGTGGATGATATGAAAAAGCAATTATTGATACATGATATGAAGTGTAATACCTATTAAAAAATTTAAAGTGTAAAGTAGGAGGATGTTTTGTGGAATTTGTAAAACATCAGTGTTAACTTTTCTAAATAATTTACAACTGCCTAAGGAAAAGATATGTTGGGCGGCTTGGTACCGCCCATTCAGTTTAATAAGGAATAGCAATTTGGATACGTAAATGCACCTATTGATATTGAGATAAGATTGTGATACCTTAAAAAGAGAAAATTTATAATTCTTATCATAATACTCAAAATTAAGGTTCAAGGAATAGGAGCTGGATTTATTCCTGACACATTAAATCTTGACATTATCGATGAAATTATAAAGGTAAGAGAGATACTAAGAAGTAGAAAATAATAGAGAGAGGCGATTTTTGTGGATAGAATTTATTTAGACAATGCTGCGACTACAGCAGTTGATAAAAGGGTATTAGAGGCGATGTTACCATATTATAGTGACATTTTTGGTAATCCATCTTCACCGTATTCATATGGTCAAGAAGCGAAAAAAGCTATTGAAGAAGCGAGGGAAAAAGTAGCAAAAGCACTAGGGGCAGATTCTGACGAAATATATTTTACCAGTGGTGGGTCTGAGTCTGATAATTGGGCATTAAAGGGTGTAGCATATGCGTTAAAAGATAAGGGAAATCATATTATTACAACGGAAATCGAACATCATGCAGTACTTAATACTTGCCGATATCTTGAAAAAGAGGGATTCAAAGTAACATATCTTCCGGTTGACGAATATGGAGTTGTAAAACCTGAAGATTTAAAGAAGGCAATCACAGATAAAACAATCCTTGTTTCTGTAATGTTTGCCAATAATGAGATAGGTACAATTGAACCAATTGAGGAGCTTGTCAAAATAGCTCATGAGAAAAATGTATACTTTCATACTGATGCTGTGCAAGCAGTTGGTAATATACCAATAGATGTAAAAAAATTAGATGTTGATTTATTATCTCTATCTGCCCATAAAATATATGGACCTAAAGGCGTGGGAGCATTATATATAAAGAAGGGTGTAAAGATTCATTCGTTTATACAAGGTGGAACACAGGAAAAAAATAGAAGAGCGGGCACAGAAAATGTTCCAGGAATAGTAGGACTGGGGGAAGCGATAGAGCTTATCACGAAAAATTTGGATTCTCATATAAATAAACTTACATTTTTAAGAGATAAACTTATAAATGGAATATTAGAAAAAATACCATATGTGAGGTTAAACGGGCATCCAACAAAAAGGCTTCCAGGCAATGTTAATTTATCATTTGAATTTATAGATGGCGAATCCCTTATTTTAAACTTAGATATGGCAGGAATATGTGCTTCAAGTGGTTCAGCATGCACTTCTGGCTCATTGGAGCCCTCTCATGTGCTTCTGGCAATTGGGCTCTCAAAAGAATTAGCTCGAGGGTCATTAAGACTTACAATAGGTAAAGATAACACTGAAGAAGATATAGATAAGGTTTTAGAAGCACTTCCACAAATTGTTAAAAGATTAAGGTCAATATCACAGATTGTATGAGAGAATGATTTTGGCTAGGTGCAAATGTAGCAGCTATAGGGGGAGGAGCGATGGCTTTTAGCTCAGTATTAGTTGTTTTTGTTCCTTTTTCCTCTTTACTGTACTTCGATTTTTCCACTACGGGTGTTTACAATCCACTGGCATATGAAAAGTCTTAATCCACTTTTGCTGCTTTTTCTTGTTCACTTTTTAAGTATTTTCAGCCTTTCCTCCGGTTCTTATCCCTGTCTCCTATGTCTTTCGCTCTGTCTACCTCCTGGCAACACTTTTGAGTGTGAGGAGAAAAGATAAAATAATTGCATTCTTTCTGAACCATTCGGATAGCCTCGTCTGGAGGCAACGGTTTGCTGAAATAATAACCTTGAACTTTGTCGCACCCGCTCTCTACAAGATAATCAAGCTGTTCTTTTGTTTCCACACCTTCGGCAGTTACTCCGAGTTTCATCCTGTGTCCCAAGAAAATAATTGCATCAACAATAGCCTTATTTACTTCTACCTTTATATTACTAACAAACGACCTGTCAATTTTCAAACCATCAACCATAAATTTTTGGATGTATTTGAAAGAACTATTTTCCGTTCCGAAATCATCTATTATTATTTTGACACCTACCTCTTTCAAGCGATAAAGGTTTCTAGCTACCGTATCCATTGCTTCTATAAGGACGGTTTCAGTAATCTCCAGTTCTAAGAATCTTGGTTCAAGGTCAATCTCGTTTAGTATATCTAACACAACCTTTGCGAAATCAGGCTGCTGCAGCTGATGTACTGAAACATTCACCGAAACGCTGAAACCGGAATATCCCATATTAAGCCATTCTTTCATTTGCCTGCAGGCTGTCCTTAACATCCATTCACCTATAGATATTATTTGTCGTGTTTCTTCAGCAATTGGAATAAAATGAATGGGGCTGATCAGTCCTTTTTTAGGATGCTGCCACCTCAGGAGTGCCTCCATACTCGCCACTTTACCAGTCTTTATATCAACAAGGGGCTGATAGCACAAAAAGAACTGTCCATTTTCCAAAGCCACTCTTAAATCTCTTCTTATTGTATTAGCAACTTCGACTTCTTTCCTCGTAATACTGTCAAAGTATTGAAAACCATTTTTTCCATCTCTTTTAGCCCTGTACATCGCTATATCTGCATTTTTGACTATAGCTTTTTCATTTTTTCCATGGTCAGGATATATGGCAATACCTATGCTAATAGTGACATACAATTCATGATTATTGAACTTTATCGGTTGGTTGAAAAGTTCCAATATTCTGTTTGCCACCTTATTCGTATCTTCAATATCTATTATATCAGGCAATAAAATGACAAACTCATCACCGCCTACTCTGGATACCGTATCTGATTCACGCAGACACGCTTTCAGTTTCTTGGCAATCTTTTTCAACAACCTGTCACCTATATGATGTCCCAGGGAGTCATTGATAGTTTTGAAATTATCAAGATCGAGAAAAAACACTGCAAGTTTTTTCCCATTCCTTTTTGCATTTGCCATGGCAATTTTGAGCCTATCCATAAAAACCTCCCGGCGAGGGAGGTCGGTTAAAGGGTCATAGAATGCCATGTGTTTTAACTTGCTTTCCATCTGCTTCCGTTCAGTAATATCCGTGTGTGACCCTGCCATTCTTATGGCTCTGCCCTCTTCATTCCACAATGCCTTTCCCCTGCTTAGAACCCAAATATATCTACCGTCTTTTGTTTTGATCCTGTATTCGCACAAATAAAAAGGCGTCTTTTTTTCGAGATGATTACGTAGATTATTAATGACTGTTTTAACATCTCTGGGATGAATGAATTTAGTCCATGTTTCACGGTAGTTGTTTACTACTTCTTTATCTAAACCAATAATATCTTTCCATCTCTTGGATATGTATGCCGTATCCGTTATTAAATCCCAGTCCCATAGTCCATCACTTGCTCCTTCAACTACCAGCCTGTAGCGTTCTTCACTTCTTTTCAGTTCTTCCTGCTGCCTTTGTATTTCAATTAAGTTCTGCCTCAACTTTTCTTCCCGGGCTATAAGTTTTTCATTCATGGCGGAGAGCTCTTCCTGTTGAGCCATCAATTTCTCGTTTAAAGCAAGAAGATTACGATTTGTTTCTTCAAGTCTCCTTTCGGCATTCTTTAGGTCTGTAATGTCTATACCAGTGGAAACAATATACTGGTTTCCTTCATCATCGCAAATAATACTATTATGCCACATAATATAAATTTCTTTGCCGTCTTTCAAAACTATTGGATTTTCACATTTGTAATGAATGCTTCTATCTTCAGTATTGTCCAACTTTTCATTTATATGGCTTATCATCTCTCTGGGAATTATTAAACTTGCATCTATCCTTTCTGTTTGTTCTTCGACTGCTATACCAATTACAGCCTGGGCATATTTGTTGAACCAAACTACTCTACCATCCAATGTCCAGACTACTATAAGCATTTGCTCATTTTCAAAAATTCTACTTAAAAATTCTTCTTTCCTTTGAAGATAAGCAATTGATTCCTTTGATTCTTCAATAAAACTCTTATTTTTTTTCTCAATAGGAAACTTCTCACCATTCACCATTAATTTCTCCTTTCTGGACAACTATTCTTTCTGTCGGATGTATTCTTCGAAATAGCAGATTCATGGACGTGACTGCCGACGCTGTGTGATCCAGTTTCTTTTATGAAGATATTTTTGTCCAATTCGATTGTGTTAATCTCTTAACCTTGCCATTAATGGAAACCGAACCATTTGTGGAAATTTTTGCATTATAACGGTCTTTATCTATAAATGCAAGAACTCTTTTTATCTTTATTACCTTAATAGATATTTAAAAGAACAAGTTGGATTTAATCAATTTCGAGTGGACCATATAAAAAATAGGCAACTACTTCGGTCGCCTACTTTGATGACTACAAATTGGCAACCCAGCCGTCATAGCATCTGCATGACTCAGACCTGTAGCTTTGCGCCCTTACCTTTCGGTAGGTTTGCCTCTCTCATAATATCATTTTAGTAATTTAAAAAAGTTATGTTAAGTAGTTCGATGTTTTTTTACATTATTAGCTACTAAATTATTATATTCGACAAAAAAACCATAATTCCTTCGAAAATTAAAAAAAAAAAAAAAAAAAAAAATTAAGAAAATTATTTCAAAAAAATTATCTCAAAAATATTTTAATAAAAATAATCAGCGAAGGCAAAAAGTTTCATAAACTTATATAAACTTATTGATTTTCTTTACATATTATATGATTATGATAGAAAAATTTACAAAGTTTATTTTAATGGTGGTGAGTGAAATGCTTATAGCTATTGATCCAGGTCACGGAGGGAAAGACCCAGGAGTAGTTGTTGGAAATTATAGAGAAAAAGATATAAATCTAGGTATTGCTTTAAAATTGAGGGAGATTTTATTGGACAAAAATATAAGCGTGGTCATGACAAGAAATAAAGATGAAACTGTAGATTTGCAACAAAGGTGTAATATTGCTAATAAGAACAAAGCAGATTATTTTATTTCTATTCATTGTAATAGCTTTACAGATCCTTCCGCAAATGGTACGGAAACTTACGCGTATCCCAGAAGTTTAGCAGGACGAAATTTAGCCCAATATGTACAAAATGAAATAGTAGAAATGTTAAAAACAACAAATAGAGGAGTAAAATATGAAAGTTTTTATGTACTGAAGCGTACTGTAATGCCTGCGATACTAGTTGAAACAGCTTTTATGTCAAATCCACAAAATTTAGATTTGCTTTTACAAAAAACTGAAGTTTTTGCTGAAGCGATTGCAGTTGGTTTAATGAAATTTTTGCAAAGCACAGATTACAAACAAGTAGATGATATTGAAAAATTGCAGATGAAAGGAATTATAAATAAACATTATGACCCTAAAAGTTTTGTCACATGGGGTGAATTTGCTTCTGTTATAATAAAGATATTGGAGGGAACAAAATGAAAGATTTGATTATGACAATTTTGACTGCTGGTGTTCAACTTGTTATAATGGTCGTGCTTGGATATTTGATCGATTATTTAAATACTAAAATTGGTATGGAAAAAATAAAAAGATATTACGAAATTGCAAAAACTTTTGTGCAAGCAGTAGAACAACAAGTAGGGCCTGGCAAAGGACCAGATAAGAAAGCAGAAGTTTTTAATTTATTAAAGAAAGTGATTGGCAATAAGTTGACAGATGAAGAAATAGATAAATTAATAGAAGCGGCAGTTTTTGAAATGAATTATATCTTGAAATTAAAAGGTCTAGAAAGGCGGGCTGCGGAGAATCAGTAAAAGCGTTCCATTAGGAGTGCTTTTATTTTTATCACCTATTACTAATCAAAATTGCAAGAATGCGATTTAAAAATTTCATTAATGTAAAAGATTACAAAAAAGTATGTGTGTAAAAAAGCGATATTATGATAAAAAGTTCGGAATAGAGTTTCATACTAAAAATTATTTTGCAGATTTTATTATTCAAATTGCAACTCACTAAAATTTTTTGTATAATATTCTTATACTTATTATTGTGAGGTGGTATAAGTTGGACTTTTCTCCCATTATTGAGAAGGAAACGGTGGAAGCTATAAATAAAATGAGACTACCAAAAGAAATAAAGGAGATATTAAAAAAATCTCATAAAATAACAATTCCAGAAAGTAGACAACATCTTCTTGAAATTTCTGTTGGAGGAAATAATGACTTTTTTGAAGTTTTTTATGATGTTCCAGGCAAAGGAAAAGTATTAGAAGCGACTGTGGCAAGGTGCAAAAATGGATTAGCAGTTAATTATCCTGAGCCTTATATGAGAAGAAGAGAGCCAGACTGTCTCGTCGTTGCCGATAATGGGGAGACAGATAAGCCAAAATTTATGGAAAGATATGGGTATGATTTTGGCGAGTTAAGACAGAAAACTTTGGAATGGTTAAAAGCTCAGAATCTAATTGTTATGCCTTTTATGTCCGGCGGTGAAGAATACGGTTATCCTTCGCTTTTATTGGCACCTGATAATGCTGGATTTTTTGCTACAGCTCTTGCAGATATCCAAGGATTTATACCTAAAAAGGAAATACCTGAAGATTTTACTCCGAAAGCAATAGTATACTTAGCTCCTCCCTTTAGGCATACTCATTTTAATGGAAAACAAGTAGTTGTGCACAACCGATTAGAAAATCTTCATGAACTTTTTTCGTATAACTTGTATCCTGGACCGAGTGCAAAAAAAGGAATATATGGTGTACTCTTAACAATGGGAGAAAAAGAAGGGTGGATTACTGCTCATGCTTCTGCAGTAAGAATAATTACTCCTTATGATAATATATTGACTATTATGCATGAGGGTGCTAGCGGTGGCGGAAAAAGTGAAATGCTGGAACAGATTCATAGAGAACCGGATGGTTCTATAAAGGTGGGACGCAATTTAGTAACAGGGGATGAAATATATGTAGAGTTGAAAGAGGCTTGTGAGTTGCAGCCTGTGACTGACGATATGGCCTTATGTCATCCTAAATTGCAGCAAGGCAAAAAGTTGGTTATAAAAGATGCAGAAAAAGGTTGGTTTATACGTGTAGATCATATGAATGAGTATGGAACGGACCCTCATTTTGAAAAGTTATGTATCTATCCTAAAGAACCTTTAATCTTTTTAAACATAGATTGTGTGCCTAAATCCACTTGTCTTATATGGGAACATATTATGGATGCGCCTGGCAAACCTTGTCCCAATCCTCGTGTAATTATGCCAAGAAGGTTTATGCCAAATGTAGTTGATGAAGCGGTAGAAGTGGATGTGAGGAGTTTTGGCGTGAGGACTCCTCCCTCTTCAAAAGAAAAACCTTCTTACGGTATAATAGGCATGCTACACTTGCTGCCCCCTGCTCTTGCTTGGCTGTGGAGATTAGTTGCACCGAGAGGTCACGCTAATCCAAGTATAGTAGGAACCAGTGGACTGGAAAGCGAAGGGGTAGGTTCTTATTGGCCTTTTGCAACGGGTAAAAGAGTAATTCACGCTAACCTTTTATTGCAGCAGATTATAAATACACCGGGTACTCGATACATTCTCGTTCCAAACCAATATATAGGGGTGTGGAAAGTAGGATTTATGCCCGAATGGATAGCTCGTGAATATCTTGCAAGAAGAGGAAGTGTAAGATTTAGACCAGATCAAGTTACACCAGCGAGAAGCAGCCTCCTCGGTTATGCTTTAAATTCATTAAAAATAAACGGAAGCTTTATTCCTCGTGAATTACTGCAAGTGAACAAGCAGCCCGAAGTAGGGGATGAGGGATATGACAAAGGTGCAGAGATGCTAAATGAATTCTTTAAAAGAGAATTAAAGCAATTCTTAGTCCCTGAACTTGACCCACTTGGTAAAAAAATTATTGAAACATGTTTAGAGGATGGAACTTTAGAGGATTATATAAAACTTTTGGGAGATTATAGATAATTGAAAGAGCCTGTACATAAGTGTATGGGCTCTTTTTTGTTAGTAACTTTGTATTATATTCTTTTAAAGGGAGGATAAAAATTAACAAAGAGGAGTATTGGCTTATTTTGATATTGAGTCTTTTTATCTTTTCTGTTGTAGTCAGGTATAATCAAACTATAGAAATATTCTTGTTTAAGTTGCAGGACTAATACCTTAAAAGACGAAGTTTCCAAAACCTATATTTATACTGCCTACTACTAATTTCAAGAATTAAAAAATGACCCTAAAGGAGTAAATTTTTAAATTATATTCAACTATTACAAAAAATTTTTAAAAATTACATTTTCTTTAAAATGAATGATAATACTTTTTTGTCAAATAATATATTTTAGTATATGAATGCAAGTTCAGAATTGGTGAGGAGGAAACATATGAAAAGGTCAATGAGGACAATGGACGGAAATACAGCTGCTGCCTATGCCTCTTATGCTTTTACTGAGGTTGCAGCAATTTACCCTATTACGCCTTCTTCTCCGATGGCAGAAAATGTTGATGAATGGGCTGCCCATGGCAAAAAGAACATATTTGGACAACCCGTGAAGGTTGTTGAAATGCAGTCAGAAGCAGGTGCTGCAGGTACTGTCCATGGTTCTTTAACTGCAGGCGCTTTGACAACCACATATACCGCATCACAAGGACTTCTTTTAATGATACCAAACATGTATAAAATAGCAGGAGAGCTTTTGCCGGGGGTTTTTCATGTAAGTGCCCGTGCTATTTCTGCCCATGCCCTTTCTATATTTGGTGACCATCAGGATGTTATGGCAGTAAGACAAACAGGTTTTGCACTTCTCTCTTCTTCAAATGTTCAAGAGACTATGGATATGGGTTTTATAGCACATCTTTGCGCGATAAAATCGAGAGTACCTTTTTTGCATTTTTTCGATGGTTTTAGAACCTCTCACGAAATGCAGAAGATAGAAGTGGTGGAATACGAGGATATTGCAAAGCTTTTGGACTTAAAAGCAGTAAAAGAGTTTAGAGATAGGTCACTTAATCCAGAACACCCTGTTGTAAGGGGTACTGCTCAAAATCCTGACATATACTTTCAAGGAAGAGAAGCTGCTAATAAATTTTATGAAAAAGTTCCTGACATAGTAGAAGATTACATGAAGAGGTACAAAGAGCTGACTGGAAGAGAATATCACCTTTTTGACTATTATGGTTCAAAGGACGCAGAGTATATAATTGTAGCTATGGGTTCTGTTTGTGACACGATAGAAGAGACGATTGATTATTTAACAAAAAAAGGAGAAAAAGTGGGTTTAATTAAAGTACATCTCTACAGGCCATTTTCTGAAAAACACTTTTTTGAGGTTTTACCTGATACAGTTAAAAAGATTGCCGTATTAGACAGGACAAAAGAGCCGGGTTCAATAGGAGAGCCTTTGTACCTTGATGTGGCTAAATTATTTTATAACAAAGATAAAAAGCCCGGCATAGTAGGAGGAAGGTATGGCCTTGGCTCAAAAGATACTACTCCTTCTCAAATTATTGCTGTATATGAAAATTTAAAGAAAGACTATCCAAAAGATCGTTTTACAATAGGAATTTTAGACGATGTGACTTATACTTCATTAGAAGAGAGTGAATTTGTGGAGACAACTCCTGAAGGTACAGTAAGTTGCAAGTTTTGGGGATTAGGTTCTGACGGCACAGTTGGTGCAAATAAATCGGCTATTAAGATAATTGGGGACAACACAGACTTGTATGTGCAGGCATATTTTCAATATGACAGCAAAAAATCAGGAGGTACTACTATTTCCCATTTGAGATTTGGTAAAAAGCCTATAAAATCTAGTTATCTTGTAAATCATGCTGATTACATCGCTTGTCACAACAAGTCATTTATTTACAACTATGATGTGCTAAAAGGCCTTAAAAAAGGCGGTACTTTTGTACTGAACTGCCCTTGGAGTAAAGAAGAACTTGATGACAAACTGCCTGCCTCAATGAAAAGATACATTGCAGAGAACAACATCAATTTTTATATAATAGATGCAATATCAATTGCCCAAGAAGTAGGTTTGGGTGGCAGAATAAACATGATAATGCAGACGGTGTTTTTTAAACTTATAAATATAATACCTTTTGAAGAAGCAGTTGAGTATTTAAAAGATTCTATACAGAAGGCCTATGGCAAAAAGGGTCAGGATATAGTGGATATGAACTTAAAGGCTGTTGACAAAAGCATAGAAGCTCTTGTAAAAGTAGAAGTGCCTGAGGAGTGGAAAAACGCAAAAGAAGGGCAAAAAATTGTAAATCCAGAGCCTGATTTTGTTAAAAACATACAAAGACCTATGGAAAGAAATGAGGGAGACTTGCTTCCTGTAAGTGCTTTTGGCGGCATGGAAGATGGCACATTTCCTACTGGTACGACTGCCTATGAAAAGCGAGGGATTGCGGTACTGATACCTGAATGGCAAATAGACAATTGCATACAGTGTAACCAGTGCTCTTATGTTTGCCCTCATGCAGTAATACGGCCATTTTTATTAACAGAGGAAGAAATGAAAAAAGCGCCTCCAACTTTTAAACTGAAAAAAGCAATAGGAAGAGGATTAGAAGGGCTTTGGTATAGAATACAGGTAAGTCCTTTAGACTGTACGGGATGTGGCAATTGCGCAGATGTTTGTCCAGCACCTACAAAGGCTCTTATAATGAAGCCCGCTGAAGAGCAAATAGAAAAAGAAGCGAGAAATTGGGAGTATGCTGTGACACTTGATGTTAAAGATAATTTAGTGGATAAGACAACTTTAAAAGGCAGTCAATTTGCTAAGCCCTTATTTGAATTCAGTGGCGCATGCCCCGGCTGTGGTGAGACTCCTTACATAAAGCTTTTGACACAGCTTTTTGGAGATAGGATGATGATAGCGAATGCTACAGGTTGTTCATCTATTTATGGGGCAAGTGCACCCTCTATTCCTTATACTACTAATAAAGAAGGGAAAGGACCTGCGTGGGCTAACTCACTCTTTGAAGACAATGCCGAATTTGGTTACGGCATGTTTTTGGCAAATAAGCAGATAAGGGAAAGACTTAAAGATTTGATGAAAGAAGCTATAAATATGCCTATTGGTGATGAATTAAAGGCTGCATTCCAAGAGTGGATTGATGGGATGGAGGATGGAGATAAATCTAAAATTGCTTCTAAAAAGATTTTGGATATTATAAATAGAGGCGGGTATACAGAGAATGAGATAATAAAAGAGATACTTGACAAAAAAGATTTTCTTGTAAAAAAATCTCAGTGGATAATAGGGGGAGATGGATGGGCGTATGACATTGGCTTTGGAGGGCTTGACCATGTTATAGCATCAGGAGAAGATGTGAATATTTTAGTTCTAGATACAGAAGTGTATTCTAATACGGGAGGGCAATCCTCAAAATCTACGCCATTAGGGGTAGTTGCAAAATTTGCGGCAGCAGGTAAGAGAACAAGTAAAAAAGACTTAGGCTTGATGGCTATAAGTTATGGATACGTGTATGTGGCACAAGTTGCAATGGGAGCAAATATGAACCAGACGATAAAGGCTTTTGTGGAGGCAGAAAAGTACAAAGGACCGTCACTTATAATAGCCTATGCTCCTTGCATAAACCATGGCATAAAGTCAGGCATGGGGACAAGCATAATGGAGGAGAAAAAAGCTGTAGAGTCTGGCTACTGGCACCTTTATAGGTTTAATCCAGAGCTTAAAAGACAGGGGAAGAATCCTTTTGTGCTTGATTCTAAGGAACCTAAAAAATCTTTTAGAGAGTTTATTGAAGGAGAGATACGGTATTCTTCACTTAAAAACGTATTTCCTGACATTGCAGAAAAACTTTATCAAATGGCAGAAAAGACTGCAAAAGAGCGATTTGAAAGATATAAAAAGCTTGCGGAATAGAAAGTTCCGGGCATGTGCCCGGATTATTTTTGATTTTCTTCCACCCATTCCTTTGCATTTATTACCTCGTTTTCACTTGGAATAGGTACATTTGACTCATCTTTTAATTTTTGTATATTTGCCCATGAAGCAGTTTTATGGTTTTCTATAGGGAGTTTTTTAAGCTTTATCGGTTTTTTAGTCATAAAATCACTCCTTTTAAATGTATTGTCTGTAGAGTTTAAAAAAATATAACTTAATTTTGTGTGGCAATTTTAAAAGGTGATATAATAATTTTAAAATAAATCTTTGGGGAGAGACTGAAGTGGAGATAAGAGGACATCACTTTTTGTGTATGTTGGGCTTTAGAGGGCTTGGCTATGATGAAAAATTTGTTAAAAATATGGATGAAATTATTAGAAAGTTGGATAATAAACAGGATATATTGATAAAAGTTGTGGATAGTGTGGATAACATTTGTGCTATGTGTCCTAACAATATAGAAGGAGAGTGTAAAGAAGAAGAATATCCGGGAAGCGTAAAAGAAAAGGACAGAACGATCTTAGAAGTTTTAGAAATAAAAACAGGGGAGGTATTTAGCTATCAAGAAATCACAAATCGGATTAAAGAAAAAATGACAGAAGAAAAGATGGAAGATATATGTAAAAATTGTCAATGGTTTAGCCTGGGTTATTGTCTAGAAGGACTTAAAAACTTAAAAGGCGGTTGATACCGCCTTTATAAGTCTCTTTGTGAGAAATGTCTTGAACCGTAATATAATAGGAAAATTACGTAAAAGAAAATGTAGATAAACATGTACAAACTTGGTTGAGACATATCCCCAAAGAGTCCTTGTGTTATAAAACTTATCCCACTACTTTGTGTTAAAAGCTCTGCAGTCATTTTTCTATATATGACATCTGTAGGAAGGATGAGACTTGTAAGTATCCCTGCATTTATAAGACTTTCTCCGCTTTTTAAGCCAAAGGCACCGACTTGACTTTGTTGCATTGCTATGTCTTCTGCTTTGAATTCGTCTTTTATCATCCAAGAAATTTGATTTAAAACTTTTGGATAATATTTTTCAAAGATATCTTTGAAACTTTCCTCTATTTTGAACACCTTCCCTATGTCTTTTCACTAATAATAACACATCTAAGACCAATTTTGTGACAAAAACTTTTCAGACGAAGGGGACGGTTCCTCTTGTCTGAATTTTTCAGATGAAAAGAACCGTCCCCTTCGTCTGGATTTTATTTTTTGTGGGAAGTGCTATATAATTATATCGGTGTTTTTAAAAAGGTGCGGGGGTGTTAAATTTGGAGAGGATAAAGAGTTATTATCCTTATTTAGCAGGAATAGGAATGGCATCAATTTTTGGATTTTCTTTTATGTTTACTTCTATGGGGCTTGATGTAGCTTCTCCTATGGAGCTTATAGCTTATCGTTTTTTACTTGCAGCATTTATGATTACTCTTTTGTGGGTATTTGGAATTATTAAACTTAATTACAAAGGGAAAGATCTGTGGCCATTGTTTTTATTGTCTCTATCAGAGCCTGTTGTGTATTTTATATTTGAAACATATGGTGTAAAATATACATCCTCTTCTCTTTCTGGTTTGATGATAGCTTTAATTCCTGTTGCGGTTACTGCTTTGGCGGCGGTATTTTTAAAGGAAAGACCTTGTATGTATCAGCTTTTCTTTATTTTTTTGTCTGTTACAGGAGTTGCTTTTATAATTTTTATGACAGGTGTTGAAAGCCGTAATACATCAATTAGAGGGTTTGTGTATCTTTTAGGAGCAGTCTTATCTGCAGCTTTTTACAGTATTTTAGCAAGAAAGTCTTCTTTAGAATTTTCGCCTATTGAGATAACCTTTGTAATGATGTGGTTTGCTGCAATTTCTTTCAATTTTTTAAATTTAATTGATAGATTAACAAAAGGTTACCCTATTTCTGACTATTTTAAGGATTTAACTGATTACAGAGTGCTTATTCCTGTGCTATATTTAGGTATTTTGTCTTCTGTTGTAGCGTATTTTTTAAACAATTACGCTCTTTCAAAATTGCCTGCATCTCAGGCTTCAGTTTTTGCAAATTTGACCACAGTAATTTCTATAATGGCAGGAATAACCATAAGACATGAAACTTTTTATTGGTATCACATAATAGGGGCTATTATGATATTGATAGGAGTATGGGGGACAAATTATTTTGGAAAAGTGTCTCAATTGGTTATTTCTTCAGAAGAAATACATTGAAATTCTGTATTTACATTACTTAGAGAATGTGATATACTTTTAGCGTAACCCTATACCATATGGGGGTATATATTACCTCAAAAAGGATGCGGTATTTAAAACCGCATTTATTATGGAGGAGTGATTTTATTAGTACTTTTATCAGTATAACATGTTTTTGCGTTTTAATAAAGTACAAAAATATAATAATAAATTAAATATAAAAAGTTTTTGAGGTGAAACTATGGAGAGAGATATAAAAGAAGCTATGGAAATGTTGGGCAGAGGAAATGGAAAAGCTCTTGATATTGGTACAGGACGGGGACGAATGGCAGCGGCTTTGGCTGAATACGGATATCAAGTTGTGTCTTTGGATGAAAGTAAAGAGGCTTTAAAAAGAGCAGAAGGCCTTTTGAAGGAAAGTGCAACTTTGGAAAATATCTTGCTACTTCATGGAGATGCTCACAATCTTCCATTTTTAGATGAAACTTTTGATGTTGTGGCTACATACAATGCTATGCATCACATGAGGGATTATAAAAAGGTACTGGATGAGATGGTGAGGGTCTGTAAAAAAGGCGGTAGTATTCTTATATCCGAATTAAACGAATATGGGAAGAAAGTTGTCGCTGAAAGGCATAAAGAAAGAGGAAGCCATCATGAAGCAAATATAAGCATTGAAGATATTGCAAAGTATTTAGAAGTCGAATATGCTTTAATAGGAGAAATAAAACAGGGAGAGAGGACAGATATTTTTATATCCAAAAAGTGACAAATATTAAGGAAAAATTTATCGTTGACAAGACATAAAAATATGATAAAATAGATAATGTCCTTTGTGGCCCCGTGGTCAAGTGGTTAAGACACCGCCCTTTCACGGCGGCAACACGGGTTCGAATCCCGTCGGGGTCACCATTTATATTTTGAGAAATAAAATGTCGCATTGGGATGCGATATTATTTTTTATGTCGAAAGAAAAATTACAAACATATCAAAAATTAACAAATAAAACCATCACCTTAATGGTATAATTTAGAAAAAACAAGAGGTGGTGGTTTTTTTATGCAAAATATAAATATTTTACCTTATAAAAGAGTTATAAAAACTCCCTTGACAGAAAATACACCAAAAAATCTTTATAAAAATATTCAACAAATTATATTATTGTCAGTTATAAGCTTTTTTATAGCGCGAGCTGTTATTTTCAATAGTCTTTTGCCTTTCGGCATTGCTTTTTTTGCAACTCTTTTAATATATAAAAAGCGATATTTTTTAACTGGAATAGGAGTATGGTTGGGGATATTGACTTTGCCCGGTGTCAATAGTTTTAAATACCTTTTAGCCCTTATTTTGGTTTTTTTAGTGGAGGGGCTTTTAAAAGTTAAATCTCAAAATATTATTAAGGCCTCTTTGATAACTTTTATTTCACTTTTTAGTGCAGGCCTTATCTTCAGCTATATATACGACTTTTTGCTTTTTGACATTATAATGAGTTTATATGAGTCTATTACTGCAATGTTAATGGTTTTTATTTTTAACCATGCTGTTTCATTTATTTTGAATGTAAACAGAAAAATTATTTCCAATGAAGAGTTGATATCTTTGAGTATATTTTTAGGATTGTTTATTTTAGGACTGAATCATTTGAATGTGTGGAAATTTACTCTCAACGGAATATTAGGGACACTTATAATATTTTTAGCTTCTTACATAGGTGGGGTGGGAGTAGGAGCAAGTATCGGCACGACTATAGGACTTATTGGGAGCTTATCTTTTTTTCAAATGCCAGTCTCCATAGGACTTTTTGGATTTGCAGGCTTGTTGGCTGGCAGTTTAAAAAAATTGCATAGAATTGGAGTTATTATAGGCTTTTTGACTGCCATTTTTATTATTACATTTTATGTAACTTCAAGTATAGATATGCTTATAAATCCTTATGATATTGTTTTAGCTTCTTTAATGTTTGCAGCGCTTCCTAAGAAATACATAGTAAAAGTAGAGGAAATAGTAAAAGGCAATAAAAAATTAAACAATAGAAATTACAATGAAAAATTAAAAGAGGTAGTGACAGACAAATTAAAGGAGTATTCTCAAGTATTTGAAGAGCTCTCTAAAAGTTTTAAACAGGTAAATGAAAAGATACTAGACCACAAAGATATTTCTTATTTGTTTGAGGAAATTGCCAATAAAGCTTGCACTCAATGTGTTATGTATAAATCTTGTTGGGACAAGGAATTTTACAATACTTATAAAAGCCTGTTTGAATTAATAGAACATCTTGAAAAAAATAGTAGCATTGAAGACAATAAAATTTATAGAAAATGTATAAGATTTTCTGAGCTTATAAGTACGACTAAATATTATTTGGGTATTTACAAAATAAGCATGCAATGGAGAGAAAGGCTAAAAGACGCTAAAGGTCTTATTGCTACTCAGTTGAAAGGAATTGCTGATGCAATATCTAATATGGCCAGTGATATTAGCATGAATGTCACTTTTAAAGACGAATTAGAACAAATAATGATGGTGGAATTGGATAAAAAGGGTATACCCGTAGAGGATGTATTAATTTATGACGCGGGAGATGGAAATATTAACGTAAAAATATACAAAAGGGCATGTATTGCGAAGGAATGTGACAAAAAGATTGCTCCAATTGTGTCTGAAATTATGGGGGAAAGATATGAGAGAAAAAGTAGGTTATGTGCAATAGACCACAATGGAAGGTGTGTAGTTACCTTTACAAAAGCAGAAAGTTTACAAGTTTTGACAGGTATAAGCAGAGTTAGCAAGTCAAAAAACAAGATTTCTGGAGATACTTATTCTTTTATGGACTTAGAAGATGGAAAATACATGGTAGCTTTAAGCGATGGAATGGGGATTGGATATAAAGCGGCTGCAGAGAGCAGTACTACCATTTCTTTGCTAGAAAAATTTATTGAAGCAGGATTTGATAAACATTTAGTTATTCAAACGTTAAATTCTATTTTGGCTTTACGGTCTGCAGAAGAAATGTTTTCTACCGTGGATATAATGTTTTTGGATAAATTTACTGGAGAGACAGAATTTATCAAGATTGGTTCTTGCGCTACTTTTATAAAAAGGGGAAATGAGGTGGAAATTATAGAATCCAGTTCTTTACCCATTGGAATTTTGGAAGATATCGAAGCAGATATCCATGAAAGAAAATTAAAAAATGGAGATTTTGTGATTTTGGTTACTGATGGAGTGTTGGAGTGTTTTGAAAAAGATAAAGAAATAGAATTTTCAAGGTTAATCAGTGAAATTGACACGAGAAATCCTCAGGATATGGCAGAAGCGTTGATAAAAAAATGTTTGGAATTGTGTGATAATACGCCTAAAGACGATATGACAATTTTGGTTTCAAAGATATGGAAAAAGTATAAAAGTTAATAGAATGGAATAACCCTTCCACAATGTGGAGACAATATATCGAGGTGATTTAGGGAAAGACTTTGTGGAAGGGTTTTTGTATCTGTAATTATCTGATGTAGAGGAAAGTTAGTTCTTTTTTGAAAAAGAGGTTTGATTTAAAAATTAAGATGTTATATAATCATTATATAACTTAAGTATATATCGCTTAAGGGGTTAAGAAATGATTGATAAGGTTATTTCAACAATTAAAAGATATAAAATGATTAAGGAAAATGATAAAATTGTAATGGGAGTTTCCGGCGGACCCGATTCTTTATGTATGCTGGATATTTTATACAATTTAAAAGATTTATTTAATCTTAAATTGTATGTAGTACATGTAAACCATATGATAAGAGGAGAAGAGGCTCGAAGGGACGCGCAATTTGTTGAAAATATATGCTGCAAATTGAAACTCCCATTTTTTTTATTTGAAAAGGATGTAAAAAAAATAGCCAAAGAAATGGGATATTCGGAAGAAGAGGCTGGACGATATGTGAGGTATCAGGCTTTTGAGGAAGTATTAAAAGAAGTTAAGGGTAATAAAATAGCAGTAGCTCATAATAAAAATGATGTAGTGGAAACGGTTTTTTTAAATTTAATAAGGGGTGCTGGAATGACAGGCCTCATTGGAATAAAACCGGTAAATGGGAATATAATAAGGCCTCTAATTGAAATAGAAAGAAAAGAAATAGAGATATACCTTAAAGAAAAAGGCTTAAAACCAGCACTTGATTTTACAAATTATGAGGATTTATATAAAAGAAATAAAGTAAGGCTTAAATTAATTCCCTTTATAAATGAAACTTTTGAAGTGGATATAATAAAAAATATCTATAGGATGGCAAAAATTATTTTAGAGGAGAATGATTATTTAGAAAAAGAGTGTGAAAAGATTTTTAATGAGGTTTGTTATTTTAATCAAGAGGAAATTTTTGCTGATATAGAAAAACTGAGGGTACAGCACCCCGCTATACAGCGGCGCTTAGTAAGACTTATGTACCAAAAATTAAAAGGAGATATTTATGGACTAGAATACATCCATGTAGAGGATGTTTTAAGCCTTTTAGACAAACCAACTTCCTCAAAAATTGATTTGCCCTTTGAAATTGAGGCTTTAAAAAGCTATAATAATCTTATAATGAGAAAAGTAAAACAAAAAGAGGTCAAGACTTTTTGGGCAAAATTAAATATTCCCGGAATCACTAATATAGATGGCATTGGTCAATTTAAAACTACTGTTTTAGGGATTGAAGAAGTAAAAAAACTTGATATAGGGAAATACACAAAATTTTTTGACTATGATAAAATACAGAAAGATGTAGTAATTAGAAATAGGCAAGCAGGTGATGTTTTTTCCCCTCTTAATATGGGGGGAAGTAAAAAACTAAAAGAATTTTTCGTTGACGAGAAAATACCCCGCGAAATAAGAAATAGCATTCCTTTATTGGCCATAGGCAATGAAATCGTATGGGTGGTAGGGTATAGAATGAGTGATAAGTTTAAAGTAGATAAAAACACAAAAAAAGTCCTTGTTATAGAATATACCAAAGAAGAAAATAAAAAAGGAGGTTAACTTTATGTCGAGTATAACACAAGATATACAGGAGATTTTAATTACGGAACAACAATTAAAAGAAAAAGTAAAAGAGTTAGGACGAATGATTACAAAAGACTACCAAGGGAAAGACCTTGTTCTTCTTGGGGTTTTAAAAGGGGCAATAATGTTTATGGCGGATTTGTCTCGAGCGATAGATTTGCCTTTATCAATAGATTTTATGGCTGTTTCCAGTTATGGTTCTTCTACTCAGTCTTCTGGAATAGTAAAAATAATTAAAGACCACGACATAAACATTGAAGGCAAAGATGTGCTCATAGTGGAAGATATTATAGATAGTGGTTTGACGCTTTCTTATTTAAGAGAGACTTTATTAGGAAGAAAGCCCAGAAGTTTAAAAATATGCACTATTTTAGATAAACCTGAAAGAAGAGAGGCAGATGTCAAAGTAGATTATTGTGGCTTTAAAATTCCTGACAAATTTGTAGTAGGTTATGGATTAGATTTCGATGAAAAATACAGGAACCTTCCCTTTATAGGGGTTTTAAAGCCGGAGCTATACAAATAATTTGGTTTTTTAAAGGAGATATGATATTATAGATTAAAGGTAGTTGGACTTATTTGAAGGAGGGGCCTTATTTGAAGGATAATAACAAAATAATTAGAAGCATAGTTCTCTATTTATTAATATTTATAGCTATTTACGCAATGGTACAATTATATTCTCAAAGCGCCGAACCAATAACCGATATTGATTATGGACAGCTAATAAAATATATTAATGCCAACCAAGTAAAAAGCATTACCCTTGTGGGTAATGATGTTAAAGGGGTATTGAAAAATGGCACCGAGTTTAAAAGCCGTGTGCCAGATGTAACAAACTTTATGAACTTTGTTAATCCCTATATTTTACAAGGGAAACTGGACTTTAAAAGTGAACCGCAGGTAGGCCCGCCATGGTGGGTTCAAATGCTTCCTTCCCTCTTTTTAATCATAATTTTCATTATATTTTGGTATATTTTTATGCAACAGGCACAAGGCGGGGGAGGAAGCAAGGTTATGTCTTTTGGAAAGAGCAGAGCAAGGATGGTTACTGATAAGGATAAAAGAGTGACTTTTAATGACGTGGCGGGAGCAGATGAAGAAAAGGAAGAGTTGCAGGAAATTGTTGAATTTTTAAAATATCCCAAAAAATTTCTTGACCTTGGAGCCAGGATACCAAAAGGAGTTCTTTTGGTAGGACCTCCAGGTACTGGTAAAACTCTGCTTGCAAAAGCTGTGGCAGGAGAAGCGGGAGTACCGTTTTTTAGCATAAGCGGTTCTGATTTTGTAGAGATGTTTGTTGGGGTAGGTGCTGCAAGGGTAAGAGATTTATTTGAACAAGCCAAAAAGAATGCACCCTGTATTGTTTTTATTGATGAAATAGATGCAGTAGGAAGGCAAAGGGGTGCAGGTTTAGGCGGTGGACATGATGAGAGAGAGCAAACACTAAATCAGTTGTTAGTTGAAATGGATGGTTTCAGTGTAAATGAAGGCATAATTGTTATTGCTGCAACAAACAGGCCAGATATATTAGATCCTGCACTACTGCGACCAGGAAGATTTGATAGACACATTACTGTAGGTATTCCTGATATAAAAGGAAGAGAAGAAATTTTGAAAATACATGCTAGAAATAAGCCTTTAGCTCCAGATGTGTCATTACAGGTATTGGCAAGAAGAACCCCTGGCTTTACTGGGGCTGACCTGGAAAATCTTATGAATGAAGCAGCGCTTTTAGCAGCAAGGAGAGGGCTTAAGCAGATAACTATGGCGGAGCTGGAAGAGGCTATAACGAGAGTAATAGCAGGACCTGAAAAGAGAAGCAGGATCATGTCTGAAAAAGACAAAAAATTGGTGGCATACCACGAAGCTGGTCATGCTGTTGTTGCGAAACTTTTGCCAAATACTCCTCCTGTTCATGAGGTTACCATAATTCCAAGAGGCAGAGCGGGAGGATATACTATGCTTCTTCCTGAAGAAGATAAATATTACATGTCAAAATCTGAAATGATGGATGAAATAGTTCATCTTTTAGGTGGACGGGTGGCAGAAAGCTTGGTGTTAAATGATATAAGTACGGGTGCACAAAATGACATCGAGAGGGCTACAAGTATTGCAAGAAAGATGGTTACAGAGTATGGCATGAGTGATAGATTAGGGCCTATGACCTTTGGCACTAAAAGTGAAGAAGTGTTTTTAGGGCGTGATTTAGGAAGAACGAGAAATTACAGTGAAGAAGTAGCTGCAGAAATTGACAGAGAGATAAAGAGAATAATTGAAGAAGCCTATAAAAGAGCGGAATCACTCTTAAAGGGAAATATTGAAAAGCTCCATAGAGTGGCAAAAGCTCTTATTGAAAGAGAAAAACTTAATGGAGAAGAGTTTGAAAAAGTATTTAACGGTGAGGATATAGAGGGGGTGCAGTTTGCATAAAATACCAAATAATGTATAAGTCTTTGGGCTTATACATTATTTTTTTTTAAAATTTTTAGTTAACAATAAAAAAATTATTGATAAGAAGGAGGATTTTTCTACTTTAATGTCTAATTATATTAGTGGGCCTAAGGGTTTTGAACGAAAGATGAGGGAGACAAAGGGGGACAATCATGAAAGCGAACAAAACTTTTGCTACAGATAAAAATTCCTTGCAGTGGATATGCAACCTTTTAAATAATGCACACGATTTTTTTGTCTTAAAAGATTTAAATGGTAAGGTAATTCATATAAATAAAAGACTCCTTGAAACATTAGGTTATACTGTTGATGATGTAGATGATTATGATCATTTTTTTTATCACATATTGAAATACAAAGAAATAGGACCTTATGAAGATGGGCTTATTATAGAGCTTACGGCAAAATACAATTTAAAAATGTCTTTTAGCATAAAATTTAGTCCTATAGCTAACAGTGTGGGAGATAAGATAGCTTTTTTAGGATTTGTTAAACTTCGAAGCTATCAGAAAGAAAAACCCGGCGATTATATTGATTTTTTCAAACATTCAACAGACATAATGGATATGACAGAAGAGGGTGTTGTGATAGTTGATAATAAGTTTAACGTGGTCTACGTGAATAACAGAGCATGTGAATTATTTGGTGTTAAATATACGAAATTCATAAATGCGAAGTTTACGGACTTTTTGAGAAAATACAAACCGGATGCTTCAGAAAATAATTTAATTAACGGAGAAAAAATTGTAATTTCCTCAAAGGGAAATTGTGATGAAAGAGTGCTTTTACTAAAATACGGAAAGTTAAACGGTGGTCATTGGAAAACTATCATTGTGAAGGATATAACAGAAGATTTAAAATATCAGAAGTTAATTGAGCAAACTGAAAAATACACAATTGCTGGTGAATTTGCTGCCACAACCATTCATGAGATAAAAAATTCTTTAACTTCTGTAAAAGGTTTTATACAACTTTTACAAGCCAAACATAAAGAAAGTTCTACTTATTATGAAACTATTTTAGACGAAGTGGATAGGATATTAGTTTTAATAAAAAATTACCTTGGTATAGTAAGAAACAGTGAAGAAAAAGGAGAAACTGAAATAGACATTAATGGAGTTATAAACCAATATTTACTTCTTTTTGAAGCAGAGGCTGTACACAAAAAAATAAAAATAGAAAAGAGGCTTGGCGATATTCCTCCTATAAAAATGGATAAAAATCATCTGAAGCAGCTTATTTTAAATGTAGTTCAAAACTCGCTTCATGCTATTGGAGAGAATGGTAAAATAATATTAGATACAAGATATTACCCTCTTAAAAAGAAAGTGGTAATAAGAGTTGTCGATAATGGAGGCGGTATAGAGAAAAAATATTTAAAAAAAGTTACTGAGCCTTTGTTTACAACTAAAAAAGAAGGAACAGGACTAGGACTTGCTATTTGCAAAAGTATTGTGGAGCTGTACAACGGGGATATTAAAATTTTTAGTAAAAAAGGCAAAGGTACACTCGTAAAAATAATTTTAGGTGAAAGATAAAAGTAAAAGCTGGAGGGGAAATTTTATGAAGTCTGATATTGAAATAGCTCAAGAAGCGAAAATGTTACATATAAGAGAGGTTGCAAAAAAGTTAGACATTGAGGAAGACTATTTAGAATACTACGGAAAGTATAAAGCAAAAGTTTCTCCTGCTTTATGGGAAAAGATAAAAAATAGAAAAGATGGTAAGCTTATTCTTGTCACATCTATAACTCCCACCCCTGCAGGCGAGGGTAAGACTACACTTACGGTAGGATTAGGCCAGGCTCTTGCTAAAATAGGTAAAAAAGCTATGATAGCTTTAAGAGAGCCTTCGTTAGGACCTTGTATGGGAATAAAGGGCGGAGCAGCTGGGGGAGGGTATTCTCAAGTTGTACCTATGGAGGACATAAATTTGCACTTTACGGGAGATTTACATGCGATTACTGCTGCTCATAATTTATTGGCTACGATGATAGACAATCATATTTACCATGGTAATGAACTCAATATTGACATAAGGACTATTACATGGAAACGGGCTATGGACATGAATGATAGGGCTTTAAGAGAAGTAATAGTAGGACTTGGAGGAAAGACAAATGGATATCCGCGGCAAGACGGATTTATAATAACAGTAGCTTCAGAAGTAATGGCGATTTTGTGTTTAGCGCAAGATTTGATGGATTTAAAAAGAAGAATTGGTGATATAATAGTGGCTTATGATAAAAATGGTAATCCAGTAACTGCAAGAGATTTAAAAGCTGATGGAGCTATGGCAGTCCTATTAAAAGATGCTATAAAACCTAATTTAGTGCAAACTATTGAAAACGTTCCAGCATTTGTACATGGAGGACCTTTTGCAAATATTGCTCATGGATGTAATAGCTTAATTGCTACTAAATATGGTTTGAAATTGGCAGATTATCTTGTAACAGAGGCGGGATTTGGTGCGGATTTAGGGGCTGAAAAATTCTTTGATATAAAGGCTCGCTTAGGAAGATTAAAACCCAATGCTGCTGTTGTTGTTGCAACTGTGCGTGCCTTAAAAATGCATGGTGGCGTAAAAAAAGAAAATTTGCAAAAAGAAAATGTTGAAGCAGTGAGAAAGGGAATTGAAAATCTTGAAAAGCAAGTTGAAAATGTAAGAAAATTTGGAGTGCCAGTTGTTGTAGCACTTAACAGGTTTATCTTTGATACAGAGAGAGAAATTGACGAAGTAAGAAAGGCTTGCGAAAATATAGGTGTAGATATGGCGGTAGCAGATGTTTGGGAAAAAGGAGGAGAAGGTGGGATAGAGTTAGCTGAAAAAGTTGTTAAAGCTTGTAGCATGCCTTCTGACTTTCGCGTTTTGTATGATGAGAATTTACCAATCAAAGATAAATTACACAAGATTGCCACAGAAATATATGGAGCGGATGGAGTAGAGTATACAGCTTCGGCTTTAAAAGATATTGCTAATATTGAAAGATTGGGATTAGATAAGATGCCTATAACTATCGCAAAGACTCAATATTCACTTTCAGATGATCCTAAACTATTAGGCCGTCCAAAAGGATTTAAGATAACGGTAAGAGAATTAAGGGTTTCAAAGGGTGCGGGTTTTATTGTAGCGCTGACAGGAGATATAATGACAATGCCAGGACTTCCAAAACATCCTGCTGCAGAAAATATAGACATTGATGAAAATGGAAAAATAACAGGGCTGTTTTGAGGGAGGATAAATGAAAAGAGAAATATTGGATATACAAAATTTGTCACAGGCAAAAAAAGAACTTAGTCAAATAAAGGCTGAAGAAGTTTCTATAGATATTATGGCGCCAAAAGCTGTTTTTAGAGTTGTCAAATTATTTGATGTGCATCCAGCTGCTGCTAACATAATAAAACAGGAGATGCTAGCGATAGGAGGAGAAACAGCTGTAGCGAGAGGTTGTGTCAATATGAGCGTTGAAAAATCTGATATTATTATAATGGGAACATTAAAACAATATAAAAAGCTTTTGGCGAAACTTAAAATGCAAAAAGGTTATTTTGGGCTTAATGAAATTATAGAAGAATTAACGGACATTATTGAGGAAATGTCTAAATAGGCGGCAAAGAGATATTCTCTTTTGCCGCTTTTTAATAAGGAAAAATTTTAAAACCTGCACAAAATTTTGCAGATTATATATGAAGTTTTATCTAAGTTTCCAGAGTGGAAAGAAAAGTTTATAACTTTTTCTGGGGTAGAGATTAAGGGATTAAATTTATTGTGTATTTGGAAAGTATGTGGTATATTATTTTAGTAGGTACTAATAATAACTGCTACTAGTTGATATAGTAAAGTTTAAGGAGGAGTTATATGAGTGTCCATGATATGATAGAAGAGCTAAAAAGAAGAAAAGAGAAAGTTTTAGAAGGTGGGGGAGCTAAGAGAATAGCTGTTCAGCATGAAAAGGGTAAACTAACTGCAAGGGAAAGGATACATAAGCTTCTTGATAAGGATAGCTTTGTAGAAATAGACCCTTTTGTAGAGCATCGCTGTTATGACTTTGGACTTGAGAAGCAAAAATATCCTGGAGAAGGAGTTGTAACTGGCTATGGTACAATAGATGGCAGATTAGTTTATGTGTATGCGCAGGATTTCACTGTACTAGGAGGGTCATTAGGGGAGTACCATGCTAAAAAGATAACAAAAGTTATGGATATGGCGATGAAAATGGGAGCGCCTATAATAGGGCTTAACGATTCGGGAGGTGCTCGCATACAGGAAGGTGTTGATGCGCTTTCTGGTTATGGTAACATATTTTACAGAAACACTTTAGCTTCCGGTGTCATACCGCAGATATCAGTGATAATGGGGCCAAGTGCTGGAGGTGCCGTGTATTCGCCCGCATTAACAGATTTTATTTTTATGGTGGATAAAACCAGTCAAATGTTTATAACTGGTCCACAAGTCATAAAGGCTGTAACTGGAGAAGAAGTGACTCTTGAAGAGCTAGGAGGTTCAATAACTCACTGTAGAGTAAGTGGCGTTGCCCATTTCAGAGGCCCAAATGATGAAGAAGTTCTCAAAATGGTGAGGAATTTGTTAAGTTATTTACCTTCTAACAATTTAGAAGACCCACCACAATACCAAACTGGAGATGACCCCAATAGAATTTCCCAAAAACTTATGGAAATAATACCAGATAATCCCAATAAACCTTATGACATGAAAGAGATAATAAAGGAAATAGTTGACAATGGGGAATTTTTAGAATCACAAGAGATGTACGCAGAAAATATTATTACAGCTTTTGCAAGACTTAATGGAAAGACTATAGGAATTGTGGCTAATCAGCCAAGAGTATTAGCAGGAGTACTTGACATAAATGCTTCCTATAAAGCGGCTAGATTTATTCGCTTTTGTGATGCTTTTAATATACCTATACTTAGCATAGTGGACGTGCCTGGATTTTTGCCAGGGACAAATCAAGAATATGGTGGGATAATAAGACATGGGGCAAAAATGCTTTACGCTTATTCTGAAGCAACTGTTCCTAAAATTACTTTGATTGTAAGAAAAGCTTACGGGGGAGCTTATCTTGCTATGTGCAGCAAGGACTTGGGAGCTGACATAGTATTTGCATGGCCTACGGCAGAGATTGCGGTGATGGGTCCAGAAGGGGCAGCAAACATTGTCTTTAAAAATGAAATCAGCGAGGCAGAAAATCCTGCAGAAGTGAGGCAACAAAAGATAAATGAGTACAGGAATAATTTTGCAAATCCGTACAGAGCAGCAGCCCGCGGCTATGTAGATGATGTAATTCTTCCTTCGGAAACAAGGCCAAGACTCATATCAGCTTTTGACATGTTATCAAGCAAAAGGGAGAGTCGCCCTCCTAAAAAACACGGCAATATACCTCTATAGGGTGGTGTTTTTATGGATTTTTTAGATTTTTTGAAAAGAACGTTTAATAATGAAAATAACAAAGAAGAAGAGAAAGTAAAAAAAGAAAAAAGAACAGACAAATATGAAAAAAACGAAGAGGAAACTGAGCTTGTTGCTGCGATTACAGCGGCAGTAGCTTTGTATTTACAAGCTGATGCCAGCACTTTTTACGTAAAATCCATACTGAGACTTCCAGATACTGCTCCCGTTTGGTCTAAAGTAGGACGATTGGAGCAAATAAGGACAAGATTAAATTGAGGGAGGAATTTTTGTGAAAAAATTCAAAGTCACTGTAAATGGGAAAGTGTATGAGGTTGAAGTAGAAGAGATAAAAGATAAAGAGGAAACTTCTAAGATAACTCAAACGGCAATTCTTTCACAACCTAAATTAACACAAACTCAAGAGATTTCACAACCGGTTTCGAATGCAGAAGCTTCTTCTATACCAAAAGGTTCTAAAGTAATTTCTGCTCCTATGCCAGGTACTATTCTTGATGTGAAAGTTAAGGAAGGCGACAGGGTAAAGAGGGGAGATGTTGTAGTGATTTTGGAGGCTATGAAAATGGAAAATGAGATAATGGCACCTGATGAAGGGGTTATAGTGAGCATACATGTTTCTAAAGGTTCTTCTGTAAACACAGGGGATATGCTTGTGACTATGGACTAAAAATTTATTGATGAGTGAGGCTTTATTTGGTAAAATTAAGTTGCAGGTATCGTCTTCGAACCTGACAATTAATAAAAATTTAATATTGTTAAGCGTTCGGAACGGTATCCTGTAAAGGAACCGGAACGGAGGTGAGGAAAGTGCAAATTAAAGTGACTAGAGAAAGGAAAGTAGCAAAAATTTCTTTGAGACAGATAACTGTAGCAGGAATGCTGGCTGCGATATCCATAGTTTTATCTACCAGCGTTTTAGGATACATCCCTTTAGGCATTGCTAATGCTACTACAATGCATATACCGGCAATTATAGGAGGAGTATTAGAAGGACCTATTGTAGGAGCCTTTATAGGCTTGATTTTTGGATTGACCAGCTTCATAAGGCAAAACACTCCTCTTTTTGCTGACCCTGTAATTGCAATATTGCCCAGGGTTTTTATAGGGGTGGTAGCACATTATTTTTATAAGTTGACTAAAAATGTTGGTATTGCAGCAGCTGGAGGTACGTTGACAAATACCATCGGAGTTTTGGGACTGGCAGTGCTTCTTAAATATCTGCCGTTTAAGGTTGCATTATTTGTAGCTTTAAAAAATGGCGTATTTGAAATTATTGTGGCTGTAATATTAACAACAATAATAGTAAAGCCTTTGAAAAAAATGCATGGTAAATAAAAATTAAAAGCAGTTCATTTGTCTGCTTAATTTTAAGAAGGTGATGATTTTGCTTTTAGCCTTTGATGTAGGGAATACTAACATTGTAATGGGAATTTATAAAGGGAAAAAGCTTCTACATTCTTTTAGAATATCCACTGATAAAAGCAAAACCTCTGATGAATACGGGATGTTGATAAATCAGTTATTTGAATACAATGGTTTCAAGCTAAAAGATGTAGATGCTGTAATAATTTCTTCTGTTGTACCTCCTATTATGCACACACTTGAAGCAATGACTATAAAGTATTGTAATACCAAGCCTTTGATTGTGGGTCCAGGGATAAAAACAGGCATAAATATAAAGTACGATAACCCCAAAGAAGTAGGAGCAGATAGGATTGTAAATGCTGTTGCTGCCTATGAAATTTACGGAGGACCAGTCATAGTAATTGATTTCGGCACAGCTACTACTTTTTGTGCAATTTCTAAAAATTGTGAATATTTAGGGGGAATAATTGCTCCTGGATTGGCAATATCTGCCGATGCGCTTTTTCAAAGGACTGCTAAACTACCTAAAATTGAGCTTGTAAAACCGCCTACTGTTATTTGCAAAAATACAGTAGCTAGTATGCAGTCAGGCATTATATACGGACATGTTGGAATGGTGGATTATATTGTGGGCAGAATGAAAGAAGAATTTGCGCCAAACGCTTATGTTGTAGCAACAGGTGGTTTTGCAAGGATGATTGCAGAAGAGTCAAAAACTATAAACACAGTAAATGATATGCTCACTTTAGAAGGTTTAAGAATAATCTATGAGAGGAATGTTGACTGATTCCTCTCATTTTATTTTTCTGATTTTTGCAATGATATAAAGAACTATAGGGAAAAATAATTCAAACCAAAAGGCTTCAAAAGGGAAACATCTTTGTATGTAAGTGTACAATCCATCTAAATTTTCAGATACATTTTCTGCTAATGGGATTAACAAAGTAGCAAGAGGTAATAAAATAAAGCGATAGTCTGGAGTTTTTATTGTTTCAGCTAATCCTTTTGCAAAGAGATAAGTAAATATTACAATTTTAAGATAAATTCCCATTAACCACATTGCCATTACTAATGAATCAAACCGCTGTATGTAATCGCTAATTCTTATATTTCTCACCATTTCCAAAGCTGTAAATTGAAAGTTTGATGCAGTTTTTGCACCAAAAACTCCTATTGCTAAAACTCCCAACATCATGTTAAGAACTAATATTCCAAGGCTTATTATTCCGCCTTTTAAAGCCTTTTCTTTTTTAGAGATATAAGGAAATATAAAAAGTATTATTACCGTTTCAAGCATGTAAGCGGTAATGAGGAATGAGCCTATTAGGGGAGGTTTTATCCCGTTTTCAAGTATTGGGAGAAAATTTGTCATTTTAACTTTTGGAAGATTCAAAATAGTAACAAATGCCACAAGGAACATTCCAAATGGAAATAAAAGTTCGTTTAATCTAACAATTGCTAAAAAACCTTTTGATACAGTGTACATTACTGATATTATCAAGACTACATAAAAAATTATTGGAGGAGTATGAGGCATAAAAGCATTGATCATAATCTCTATTAATTCTCTCATTACTAAAGAGATACCGTGTAAGATAAATAACAAATAAAGCGAAGCTATTATTTTTCCTATAAATTTTCCTGTTATTTTATCTACGTAGGAAAATAGCATTTCTTTTTTAAAGGTCATTGCCAGTTTATAATAAAAAACAAAGACAATGCTAGAGGTGAAAAAAGATATCACCACAGATATCCAAGAGTCTTGTTTTGCGACTAATGCTACAAAAGAAGGCAAAAAGACGTCTGCCGTTGATAGGACGATTGTAACTAATAAAAATATCAGTTGTTTTGTAGAAATTTTCTTCTCTGAAGTCTTTTCATATTGTCCTGTTCCTTTAAACATATCCGACTCCTAAATGTGTTTTTTTTTATTATTTATCTAAAGCCAACATAATATTCTAAAAAAAACTTGAAATAATAATATCTGGAGGTGTTTAAAATGCCCCATAAGTTGCCTGATCCGCAGTATGTAAAAGAAAATTATCAATATATGACTCTTAGCAAAGAATTAGAAGAAAATATATATATATTTCAAGTGCTTTTAAAAGGGAATAATGACATAGTTTTTAGGCAAATTAGCATAGGAGATAAAAAAGTTAAAGCTTTTTTATTGTATGTAGATGGAATGGTAGATAAGTTGTTAATTACTCGAGATATTTTAGAGCCAATAATGATAGAGACAAGAAAGTTGAATAAAATCATATATACTAATGACCAACTCTTTAATTATATAAATGAATGTTTTATAACAATTTCAGAAGTAAATGTAAAAGATAAAATTGGAGATATAATAGACGACTTACTTTCTGGAGAGACAATACTTTTAATTGATGGAGTGGAAAAAGCCTTAATTATCTCTACAAAAGGATGGGAAGGGAGAAATATAGCTGAGTCTACTACAGAATCCTATGTAAGAGGTCCTAAAGAGTCTTTTGTGGAGACTTTAAGAATAAATACTTCTATGCTAAGAAGGAGAATAAAACACCCTGATTTTGTAATTGAAAACATAAAAATTGGAAAGTATTCTAAAACAGATGTATCTATTGCCTATGTAAAAAGCATTGCTGATGATACAGTGGTACAAGAAGTTAAAAAACGACTTAAAAAAGTTCAAATTGATGGGGTTATTGATAGCGGCTATTTAGAAGAATTTATAGAAGATAATCCTTTTTCTCCTTTTCCACAAATAGCTCATTCTGAAAAGCCAGACAAGGTGACTGCAGAAATTTTAGAAGGGAAAGTGGCAATATTAGTTGATGGTTCGCCTTTTGCACTTACTGTTCCTGCAGTATTTGTACAATTTTTTCAGGCTGCCGAAGATTATTATGAGAGGTATTTCTTGTCATCAGCTCTTAGAATTTTGAGAATTGCTGCAATGGTTATTGCTCTTTTATTTCCCTCTATATACATTGCAGAAACTACTTTTCATCAAGAAATGATACCGACGCAACTGGCTATTTCTATTGCTGCTCAAAGGGAAGGAGTGCCTTTTCCAGCACTTTTGGAGGCATTATTCATGGAAATAACCTTTGAAATTTTAAGGGAGGCGGGTATAAGACTTCCTATGCAAGTGGGACAAGCAGTAAGTATAGTAGGCGGTTTGGTAGTTGGGCAAGCAGCTGTTCAAGCAGGACTCGTGTCTCCTGCAATGGTGATTGTAGTTGCAATGACAGGAATAGCTTCCTTTTCAATTCCTGCTTATAACGTTGCGATAACTTTTAGACTTTTGAGATTTATCATAATGATTGCAGCAGGAACTTTAGGCTTTTTTGGGATAATAATGGTGGTGATGATGATACTCGTCCACATGGCCTCATTGGAGTCTTTTGGAGTACCATACCTTTCACCTTTGACTCCAAGTAGGACACAAGAATTAAGCGATGTATTAATGAGAATACCTTGGTGGGCAAAGATATTAAGGCCCAAAACTATCCAAAGGAAAAATATTGTGAGGCAGGAGGATAAAAGAGGATAAGATGAAGAGATTTGTAATATTAATTTTGGTGGTTGCCATTTTACTTGCAGGATGTTGGGATAAAAGAGAAATAAATCAATTAGCTTTTGTACAAGGTTTAGGTATTGAAAAAGGGAAAGATGACATGATACATCTCATTGTGCAAATTTTAAAACCGGGTCTTATGGCAGCAGGAGGTGGTGGAGGTGGAGGGGGCTTGGGAGGAGGTAGTGCTATTGGTAAGCCCTATGCTGTTTTTCAAGCCAGTGGTGTAGATTTTGCAAAGGCTTTTGCTAACTTGAATAATAAATTGCCAAGGTTTCTTTTTCTGCAATATAACGAAATAATATTTTTAGATGAAAACTTTGCACGTTCAGGGATATACAAAACTTTAGATTTTATGACAAGAAATCCTGAGTTTAGGAGGACAGCTTATATATTAGTTGTAACTGGAGGAAACTTACAAGAACTCTTTGATTTGCCAAGTAGTGAGCAGCTTGAAAGATATCCTTATAGAGAAGTGTTGGGAATGATACAAAACCAACAAAATACTTCTTCTTCGTATGTATGTGATCTAAATGAGTTTATTGAGACGTTGGAAATTCCAAAAAAAGCGCCTATAGCAGGGCGACTGGAAATAGTAAAGAAAGATGGCAAAGCGACAGGACTGAAGATGGTAGGGTCTGCAGTCTTTAATAAAGACAAGTTAGTGGGATTTTTAGAGGAGCAAGATACAAAAGCTGTAATGATATTAAAGAATAAATTGAAAAGAAGTACATTGACTTTAGACAAAGGATTAAAAAGAGAAAAAGCACATATTTCTTTTGTAGTTACTAAAGCCCATACTGATATTATTCCTAAAGTGAAAAAAGGCAAAGATATTTCTTTTGATATAAAAGTTAATATAGAAACCCATATGAATGAGCAAGAGAGCAAATATGATTTGACAGAGCCTAAAAATCTTGAAAAGCTTCAACTTTTAATAAATGGAAAAATAAAACAAGAGATAGAACACGCGCTTTTTGTACTTCAAAAGAAGTATAATGCGGATGTAGTAGGATTTATCAATATTTTGCACCAAAGGAATCCTAAACTATGGAAAGAAGTTGAAAAAGACTGGGATAAAGTTTATCCTGAGGTGAAGTTTAATGTGACAGTGAAATCAATTGTAAGAAGGACAGGTTTAACTTCTAAACCTATATATCCGAGGTGATTTTATGATTAAAATACTTGTTCTAACATTGATTTTTGTGATTATATCATTGGTTGAAGTACCAGGTCTTGTAAGACAAAAAAAGATTAAAGAAGTTATTGTGTTTTTTGCCTTTTTGATTGTCGGCTACATATTAAATTTGCTCTACCTTTTAAATATACAAATTACCCCTACTAATAAAATAATTCAGTCTTTATTAAAACCAATTGAAAAATTTTGGGGACAATAAATCCAGAAAAGTATTTTATCTGGATTATTTTTCTTTTTGGTATTGAAATTTTTTTAAAAAAGTATTAAAATTGTAATTAATGTGAGCACAAAATGTGCACACTGGGGGGTTGTAAATAAATGAAATTCATTAAAATTGGTGATAAGACTATAAATTTAGAGAAATTGCACGGCATAATAGATAAAATGATTGAAATGAGACAAAATGGGTTTTCACAGCAAGAGGTTGCTTCACGTTTCAAAGTTGACAGAAGTTTTGTTTCTAGACTAGAAAGTTTAGGTGAGGTTAGAAAAGGAGGAAGTATTGCTGTAGTAGGTTTTCCTATAAAGAATAAAGAAGAGTTGGAGATGCTTTTTAGAGAGTGGGGAATTAATTTTACACTTCTTTTGTCTGAAAAAGAGAGATTGAACTTGGCTGAAAATATGAGTGGTGTGGAGCTTTTTAACATGGTAATGGATTTAATTGCTAAAATTCAATCTCACGACGTGATAATTTTTTTAGGTTCAGACAAAAGGAGCCAGTTGGTAGAGGCTATATTTGACAGAGATATCATAACTATAAATATTGGACATTCTCCTTTGACAGAAGATGTATATGTTGACCCACAAATAGTGAAAGAAGTCTTAAGTTCTTTGAAAGGGTGAAAATATGAAAAAGGTGGTAAGCATAAGTATAGGTTCTTCTACAAGAAATAAAACGGCAGAAGCAGAGATTTTAGGAGAAAAATTCGTTATAGAAAGAATAGGGACTGATGGGGATTTAAAAAAAGCTATTGAACTTATTAAAGAGCTAGACGGGAAAGTTGACGCTTTTGGAATGGGAGGGATAGATTTATACCTTTCAGCAGGTAAAAAAAGGTATGTAATAAAAGATGCTTTGCCTTTAAAGAAGGCCGCAAGAATTACTCCGATTGTAGACGGCTCAGGGCTTAAAAATACTCTTGAAAGAAAAGTAATAAAATACATACAAGAAAAAGGTATAGTCGATTTGAAAGATAAAAAAGTGCTTATTGTAAGTGCTATGGATAGATTTGGAATGGCTCAAACTTTTTCTGAATTGGGGGCAAAACTTATTATAGGAGATCTGATTTTTGCTCTAGGTATTCCTATTCCTCTCCATTCTTTAAGGTTTTTATATGCCCTTTCTCTAGTTATTGTTCCAATTGTGGCAAGACTTCCGTTTGAAATGATATACCCTACTGGAGAAAAACAACTCACCATAGATAGCAAAAAATACGAAAAATTTTACAAAGAAGCAGATATAATTGCGGGGGATTACTTGTTTATTAAAAAGTACATGCCTGAAAGACTAGATAGGAAGATAATTGTGACTAACACAGTTACACAGGAAGATGTGGAAATGATGAGAGAGAGGGGGGTGGAACTATTAATTACTACTACCCCCAACATAAATGGTAGGTCTTTTGGAACAAATGTGATGGAAGGAGTTCTTGTGGCAATAGCTGGTAAAAAACAAGAAGAAATGACACCACAAGATTACGACCAACTTTTGGATAAAATAGGTTTTGAACCAAGAATAGAATATTTACAAAAATAGGGAGGTAATAAATATGCATAAATTTGGTTTTATAATACATCCTATAGAGTACGAAGATGTAAGCCGCAAGTTTAAAATAATGGAGAAGTTTCCTAGAAGAGTTGTGGAAGGTTTTACAAGACTTCTTCCACCTATGAAAGTTTCCGAAATAACAGGGGTTAAAAGCAAATATGCTGAGACAGAAGGTTGGTTTGTAGCGGTTCCTTTGACCTCTGAACAAATGTTAAAATTGCCTGAGAATTATGTTTTAAATAAAATAATAAAAGCGGTAAAAATTGCAGAAGATTTAGGAGCTGAAATTGTAGGCTTGGGAGCTATGACCTCTGTTGTAGGAGATGCAGGGATAACAATTGCTAAAAATTCAAACATTGCTGTAACTACCGGTAACAGTTATACAGTCGCTACAGCAATAGAAGGAGCGGTAAAAGCAGCAGAGATGATGGGTAAAGATGTAAGAGATTCTCATGTCGTTGTAATAGGAGCGACAGGCTCAATAGGCAAAGTCTGTGCAGAGATTTTATCTAAAGATGCAAAGTACATGACACTTGTAGCACGAAATAAAGAAAAATTGCAAAATTTTAGAGACTATCTATTAACAAAAACGGGCCTGTCTGCTCATATCACTTCAGATGTTAAAGAAGCCTTAGAAGACGCAGATATAATAATCACTGTTACAAGTGCGGTAGATACGGTGATAAAGCCTGAATATCTAAAACCTGGGGCTGTTGTTTGCGATGTTGCAAGGCCTAGAGATGTATCAAAGGAGGTTGCGGATAAAAGAGATGATGTTTTAGTTATAGAAGGGGGAGTAGTAGAGGTGCCTGGTGATGTAGACTTCCACTTTAACTTTGGTTTTCCACCTAAAACAAGTTATGCATGTATGGCAGAGACGATGATTCTTGCTATGGAAGGACGAATTGAGAATTATTCTTTGGGACGTGATTTGACTGTAGAACAAGTGGATGAGATATCAAAACTTGCCAAAAAGCATGGGTTTAAATTAGCGGGATTTAGAAGTTTTGAGCGAGAGGTTACAATGGAAAAGATAGAATCTGTGAAAAAAAACGCTAAAAAGAGATTACAAGAATGGAATTTTGCATAATTTAGACTTGACTTTATTTGTTAACTGATTTATAATAATCCTCATGGAAAATTACACAAGCACTGCTTTGCAGTGCTTGTGTATTAATATTAACATAAATTTTATTATTGCCACATATGAATAAAATACAATTTTCAATATTTTATAAAAAGGAGAATCGTCTATGAGCAAGCCTGTAATTTTAACTTATGAAGGACTCAAAAAGTTAGAGGAAGAATTAGAATATTTAAAGACAGTCAAAAGAGCTGAAGTAGCAGAAAAGATAAAACAAGCGAGGGCATTTGGAGATTTAAGTGAAAACTCAGAATATGACGAAGCAAAAAATGAACAAGCGTTTATAGAAGGAAGAATAGCAACGTTAGAAGCCATGCTTAAAAATGCAAAGGTTATCGACGAAGAAGACATAAAGCTTGACCAGGTTAGCATTGGATGTACCGTAAAAGTGTATGATGAATCCTATAATGAAGAAGTGGAGTATACAATTGTAGGTTCAGCAGAAGCAGATCCAATGAACAACAAAATATCTGACGAATCCCCCATAGGAAAGGCCTTATTAGGCAAAAAAGTAGGAGATGTTGTCTCTGTTGAAGTTCCTGCCGGAATCATCAACTTAAAAATATTAGAAATACGCAAATAAAGGGTGATGGAGGTATAATATGTCTAATTCAAATGAAAACATTTGGAACAACACTGAAGAGCTCAATGAACTTTTGCGAATAAGAAGAGAAAAATTAAATATTCTAAAAAGTATGGGAATAGAACCTTATGGTATCGATAAATATGAAAGGACAAATGTATCTTCTGATATTAAAAACGATTATGAGAATTTTGAAGGCAAAGTAGTAACTCTTGCAGGGCGAATTATGTCTAAAAGGACCCATGGCAAGGCTTCTTTTGCAGACATTCAAGACAGAGAGGGAAGAATCCAGATTTATGTCAAGTATGATACAGTGGGAGAAAAGAATTATGAAATTTTTAAAATCTTAGACATTGGAGATATAATAGGTTTTACAGGCGAGGTATTTAAATCTAAAACTGGAGAAATAACTATTCGTGTGACAGATTTTAAACTTTTGTCTAAATCTCTTCAAATACTTCCAGAGAAATGGCACGGTTTAAAAGACCCTGATTTGCGTTATAGACAGAGATATACGGATTTAATAATAAATCCCGAAGTAAAAGAGGTATTTTTAAAGAGGACAAAAATAATAAAGGCGATAAGAGAGTTTCTTGACGATAGAGGATTTTTAGAGGTGGAGACTCCTATTCTTCATACTATTGCGGGTGGGGCTGCAGCACGACCTTTTATTACTCATCACAATGCTTTAGATATTGATATGTACTTGCGAATTGCTTTAGAGCTTCACTTAAAGAGGCTTATTGTGGGTGGCCTTGAAAAAGTATATGAGATGGGCAGAGTTTTTAGAAATGAAGGAATGGATGTAAGGCATAATCCGGAATTTACTCTTTTAGAGCTTTATGAAGCTTATACGGATTATTACGGTATGATGGAACTTACAGAACAATTATTTGCCTATGTGGCACAAAAGGTTAACGGTACTACGAAAATAGTTTATCAAGGAACAGAAATAGATTTGACACCTCCTTGGAAAAGAATTACTATGGTGGATGCCATAAAAGAATATGTCGGGGTAGACTTTAATGAAGTGAAGACAGATGAAGAGGCAATAGAGATAGCGAAGAAATTAAACCTTGAGGCAAAAGAAGGAATGAAAAAGGGAGAAGTAATAGCACTTGTTTTTGATGAGCTAGTAGAACAGCATTTGATACAGCCAACTTTTGTCATGGATTATCCTGTAGAGATTTCTCCTTTAGCTAAGAGAAAACACGACAATCCAGAGTTTACTTCTCGATTTGAAGCTTTTATTTACGGAAGAGAAGTGGCTAATGCTTTTTCTGAATTAAATGACCCTATAGACCAAAAAGAGAGATTTTTAGAACAATTAAAGCAGAGGGAAGCCGGTGACGAAGAAGCCCATATGATGGATGAGGACTTTATAAATGCTCTTGAGGTTGGTATGCCACCGACTGGAGGATTGGGAATAGGTGTGGATAGACTTGTGATGTTTATGACAGATGCTTATTCTATAAGAGATGTAATATTATTCCCTACAATGAAGCCTAAAAATGACTAAAAAAGCAGTCGAAAGACTGCTTTTTAACTTTTTTGTAAGGACTGGCTTTTTGGAGATAAAAATAATATAATATAGTTGTCAATTTTCTAGACAAAGGGGTATCGTATATGATAGATAAAGAAAAGATTAAAAAAGCGGTAAGAGACATACTTGAAGCCATAGGTGAAAACCCGGATAGGGAGGGGCTCCTTGAGACTCCTGATAGGGTTGCAAGGATGTATGAGGAAATTTTTGCTGGGCTTCATACGAATGTAAAAGATGTTATAAAGATTTTTCAAGAGGATGAACATCAAGAAATAATACTTGTAAAAGATATTCCCCTTTATTCTATGTGCGAACACCATCTCTTGCCTTTTATAGGAGTTGCCCATGTAGCGTATTTGCCTAGAAAGGGTAGAATTTTAGGCCTTTCCAAATTAGCTCGAATAGTAGATATTTTAGCAAAAAGGCCACAGCTTCAAGAGAGGTTGACAAGTGAAATTGCAGATACCATAATGGAGGCTGTGAATCCTTTAGGTGTTGCTGTTGTCATTGAGGCGGAGCATCTGTGCATGACAATGAGAGGTGTCAAAAAACCAGGGTCCAAGACTGTTACTTCTGCTTTGAGAGGAATATTCAGAACAGATCAAAAGTCTCGAGCAGAAGTCATGTCTTTAATCAATTCTAAAAAATAAGGGAGGTAAACTATGCTATTTAGGTGTAGGGATAAAAGCTTGGAGATTGGAAAAAGAACTTACATAATGGGAATATTAAATATGACTCCTGATTCTTTTTCAGATGGGGGAAAATATAATACTTTCGAAAAAGGCATAGAAAGAGCTCTTCAAATGATAGAAGAAGGAGCTGACATAATAGATGTAGGTGGAGAGTCTACAAGGCCGGGATATACTCCAGTGGATGAAGAAGAAGAAATGAGAAGAGTTATACCCATCATTGAAAAGCTTTCAAAAATTTCAAATGTTATTATATCTGTGGATACTATGAAATCGAATGTGGCGCTTCGAGCTTTAGAAGCAGGTGCTCACATAGTAAATGATGTATGGGGGCTTCAAAGGGACCCCCAAATGGCGGAAGTAGTTGCAAAATACCATGCAGGCGTAATAATGATGCATAACAGCAATGTAGCGGAGTATAGAGATGTTGTTAAGGATATAATAAAATTTTTACAAAAAAGCATAGAAATAGGGGAAAAAGCAGGAATTGATAAAACTCAAATGGTAGTAGACCCAGGGATAGGTTTTGGAAAAACTTTAGATCATAATCTTGAGGTCATGAATCGATTGGAAGAATTAAAAGTTTTAGGAGTTCCTGTACTTCTAGGCACTTCAAGAAAATCAATGATTGGAAAAGTTTTAAACTTAGATGTAGAGGATAGATTGGAAGGGACTGCTGCAACAGTTGCTGTTGGGATTGTAAAAGGGGTTGATATTGTACGCGTTCACGATGTAAAGCAGATGGTAAGAGTTGCTAAAATGACCGATGCGATGGTGAGAAGATGAGTAAAGTATATTTATCTTTAGGTTCTAATTTAGGAGATAGGGAAGAAAATTTAAAAAGAGCCGTTTTTGAGTTAGAACACTGGGAAGGTATAATTTTAAAGAAGCTTTCTCCTATTTATGAAACAAAACCTGTAGGATATTTAAACCAGGATATGTTTTTAAATATTGCAGTTAAAGTCGAGACAAACATTAAGCCTTATAACTTACTAAAAGTTGTAAATGAAATTGAAAAAAAGTTAAAAAGAGAAAGACTCATAAGGTGGGGTCCAAGGACTATTGATATTGACATACTGTTGTACGATGATATTGAATTGAAGGATGAAGTGCTCACTATTCCTCATCCGAGAATGTGGGAGAGAGCTTTTGTCTTGATTCCTCTTTCAGATATAAACCCTTTTATAAAAAGAGGGGATGTGTATATCAAGGATTTAATTGAGAAGTGTCCTGATAAAGAAGGAGTTAAGCTTTATAAAGAGAATTGGTACAATGGGGTGTAAAAAATGAAAGTGACAAAAATTTTTACTTTTGACAGTGCCCACAATCTTCTAAATTACAATGGGAAGTGTGAGGAGCTTCACGGTCATACCTATAAGCTGGAAGTTACAGTTGAGGGGAAGCCTGACGGAGAAGGAATGGTAATAGATTTTGTAAAGCTTAAAGAAATAGTAAATGAGAAAGTTGTAAAAAAGCTTGACCATAAGTATTTAAATGAAGTTTTAGGATTTAACACTACTTGTGAAAATATTCTTTTGTGGATATGGAAAGAATTGGAGCCTGTGTTTAAAGGAGATAACTATCATCTTTATAAATTGAGATTATGGGAAACCCCTACAAGTTTTGCAGAAATTACTGAAAAAGATTTAGTATGAGGTTTTTAAAATGGTGATTACAAATCCAATTGTTTACGGGAAATTCATAAAGAGAATCAATAGATTTGAAGCTTATGTAGAGTTAAATAGCGGGGAAAAGACTTTAGTACATGTGCCTAATACGGGAAGGTGTAAAGAGATATTTGTTCCGGGAGCAGAGGTTATCCTTGAAGTAAGAGATAGGCAAGGCAGAAAAACGCCCTACGAGTTGGCTTTTGCTTATAAGGGGAAAAGACTTATATCTATTGATTCACAAGTGCCTAATAAAGTAGTTTTAGAAAGCATAAAAATGGGACTTATCGATGAATTTAAAGGTTATGACATTGTAGAAAAAGAGAAAACTTTTGGCAACAGTAAATTTGATATAAAACTTACAAAAGGAAAAGAGATATGTTATGTTGAAGTCAAAGGAGTAACTTTGGAAGTAGAAGGTATTGCAAAATTTCCTGATGCCCCCACAGAAAGAGGTAGAAAGCATTTAAAGGAGCTCATAAAAGTCAAAGAAGAAGGAATGAGGGCGGCAGTTGTTTTTTTAATTCAAATGGATGACATCAAATACTTTACTCCAAATGACGAACAGGACCTTCAATTTGGACAATTTTTAAGAGAAGCTGTTATGAAAGGCGTAGAAGTTTATGCCTATACTTGCGATGTGGGAGAAAATTTTATCAATCTAAAAAACAGGGTACAGGTAGTGCTGTAACCCTGTTTTTTACCTGCTTTTAATAAAATCTTATTAAGCCATTAAACACGGCCTGAGCTACTTTTTCTATGTAATCTACATCCCTCAAATGAGCATCGTCTATCCCCACATCTTCCATTGCTGGCACAATACCCACAGGAATGATACTTTCTTTTGTACTCAAATCTTTTTTGAAAAATTCCCAAGCTTGGAAGTTACAATTTTTCTTCCATTGCTTTGTTTATATGTTTAGCAAGCTTTAGAGAAGTTTCTTTTTGTTCCTCGCAGTACACCTTAAATCCACTTTCTTTTTTAGAAGACACTTCAGTGTAAAGGCTGATTAGAATTTTACAATCCAAATCTTTTAAATTTTTCTCTTGAGGGTCTTTTTCCCAGGTTATTTTGCTTTACTCAGCAGAAAATTTAACTTTTTTGCCCATCATTGGAATGTGCATTAAGAGTCCTGTAGGGTTTTTAGTTTTTTTACTAAAACCAGGATTTATTGTTATTTTTCTTCCTTTTAATACTTCTATGTCTACTTCTTATCTACTCCTTTTGAAGCGCCAACGCAGTCAGCTTTATGTAAATCATTTGCATTAATTATTACAGCATCCACTCCTGTTTTTTCTTTTATCATGTCGCAAACTTTGTCCGGGTCTTTGGGGCCTAAAACTACATACGTAGAAAAGCTTTTTTTGGACAACCCTTCAGGTAACTCAGAACAACAAACGCCTATTGTGGTTATAAAAAATTACAAAAGCTATACTTTCAGTGGTGTCTGACAGCAGGGAATAAAATATAAAAGGGTAAGAGTTACTCAAAATTTTTCAAGAAAATAGAAATATACTTCAAAAAATTTTCAAAGTCACGCAGATTATTTTGTATGATGTTATATACTTCCAGATTACTTATATCGTCGTAAAAATGAACAATTCTATTGCGAAATTTTGCCATAAGTTTATATGTATTGGCCGAGTCATAAGGTAATATATTGTGTTTAGTGAGAATTTCGAATGTATCAGCATATGTTTTTGGGGGTTCATAATTTAGTCTTGATATAATGTGATTACCAATGTCGATCATTGCTTCTATTGCAATTTGTAAATTGTATTTTGCAGAGTCATAATATTTAAAATCTGATGAAAATTCATTATCTGTAAGTTTGGCAAGTTCGCTTAAATTTGTTAAAGCTTTCTTGATGACATTTATTTTTTTTATTATCTTATCTTTATCGATAGTCATTTTTTAACCAGTCCTTCCAAATAATCATCATAAAAGAATTTGAGGGTAATGCCATAATCTCCATAGTATTTAAAAACTTTTTCTTTAAAATCTGATAATTTTACATAATTACTGCAATATAATAATTCTCCAGTATAAATGACGTGGTGTTGAAGGTTTAAAGGAGCTTTATTTAAGTTTATTACATCAATGTCATCTCTTTTGAATATTTCACTTATTTTAACTTCTAATGTAAGTTCTTCCTCCAATAGGACATTTTTGTTGTATAAAACTGCAAAATCAATATCACTGTTTTGGTTTTGATATTCTGTGCCATAAGATCCAAAAAGGTAGAAAGCAATTATATTGGGGTTATCAGACAAATATGATTTCAATTTTTCTAATTCTTTACTAATACTACTCAAATCTCTCATTGTTATTAACCCTCACCTTATTAATAAATATTTTTAATCTTTATTTATTATATCACACTAAGATGAACCAAACAGAGCTAGTAGTCAGCATAGGACATACAACCTTGCCTGTTCCTATTATACATGAGAAAATCATCACTGAACGTTTTTTGCTAAGATTTGCTATTATGTGGTCAGCTCTATATTATAAATTTTCCTGCAACTTTCTATCACCATTTTCTTTAATTTTTCATGACCACATATTTCTAAAAGATATAAAGCCTTTAAAAGAGAGTCCATGTAATTTTCTCTATTAAGCTTAAATTCGGCAATTCCTTTTCTAAAGTATAAAAGTGCCAAGCCATTTAAAGTCTTGTTTTCTGCACAAGTTTTAATACCTTCTTCTGCGTAGTAAAGCGCCTTATCATATATGGAAGCCAGGTGATACGTATAGGAGAGATTGTAATATACCCTAACCCTTTCTTCTACATTTTCTGTCTCCAGTGCTTCTAAGCAAAAAAGAAGCATTTCTATCCTTTTCTCATAGGATTCTTTTTCTCTTACTATAAGAGCTATATTCATCAAGATTCTAACTTCCATACTGCTGTACACAAAGCGGGTATAGTTAGAAAGAGAAAAATCTGGTATAGTGACTTTCATGGCTTTAATCAATTTTTCTAAAGCCTTTTCATAATCATTATTGACAGTTTTTTCAATAACAGACTCCACTAACAAGAGAAGTTGCTTCAATAATCGAATGTAATAAAGGCTCGTTTTCCCTTCATTAATTATTTCTTTAAGCTCTTCAACATCCTTTTTCAAATCTTCAAATTCTCCACCTTCAAGCTTATCTTCAATAGAAGTTTTTATTTTATAAAAAGAAGAATAATCTTTAAGTCTGTACTTAAGTAGGAGCTCATTTAAGTCTCTTTTAAAGATGACAGACATCAAATCAAGAGTTTCATGTTTAGGCATAACCTTTCCATTTTCAATTCTCCTTAAAGTATCTGTGCTTACAAGAGTTTGATCTGCTACATCTTTTTGAGTGAGCCTTAAAGATTTACGAATTTCTCTTAATTCATTTCCAAAAGCCTCTAAATCATAATAGAATCCATCCATTTTTTTACACACCACCCAGAATCAATTCGGGTTGAAATTGTTTAATTTACCATATATTATATAGGTAAGAAAAGGAAAAGTAAAGGGAGCAGGAAGGGGCTTGAGGAGAAAGTTGTTAGTTATTTTTTTCATAGTTACTCTTTTACTGCATTCATGGTGTTTTAGTGTGATAGGAAATGTCGAAAGTATAGGACCAATGGGAGAAAAGGATATAATAGATTGGCATTCTTTGGTTGCAGATAAGTAAAAAGATGCAAAGCCAAGATAGATTTCAAGCAGGCTGAAGGCGCATTTTAGAACTTTGATGTAAATACAAATATAAAAAGTTTTAATATGTGCTCAGCATAGAAATTTGTTTAAGGGGGTGATTGCAATCAAACATAAAGGAAGTGGTAAGAGAAAAGAAAAGACAAAAAGAAGGCTAAAAAAGGGCATAAATATCCTGTAGAAGTCAAATGTTAAAAAATGACATGAACTAGATTCAGCAAAAATTAGGCCGATTGCATCAAAACAACGAGAGATCTAAACTCATCAAATTTACCCAGTTTAATAGCTACAATAGCACAGTAAGCAAAGTAATATGGCCAAAAGTATTAAGGTTGCTGACAGAATTAATATTTCTGACATAAGCCTTTTCAAAATCCAGAGCTTTAAAGCGGGAATTATATCTTTCTGATTCAATCCTCAATTTATAGACAGCCTTGAAATATAGGGAATCTCTATTAATAGAGGACCTATAATCAGAAGATATAATAGCATACTTAGTACAGCCTCTATGCTTTTTGCCATTAAAATATTTAGGATGCTTTATAGGGCAGGCAGAATCATCTTTAGAATTACAGAACTTGCAAACAAATTTTTGCTTAATAAAACCATCAAAATACTGCTTGCCATCTTTAAGCATTTTAATACCCGCTTCACAGACCATATAACCATCATCAGTCAGAGGGGGATTTTTAGAATTACGCTTGTTAAGAGGAATAAAGCAATGACCGTGGAGAGTATTTCTAACATAATTATAGAGTTTCTTAACATCATAGCCTTTATCGGCAATAAAATTAACATACTTAAGGTTAAACCACTTATTAGTCTTTTCAGGTAAAGACAAAGCGACTTCAAAATCGGGGACATCAGCAGGACTAGAGGAAGGGAATTCAGATATTGAATACAGGTCAAGATTTTCAAACATAGAAGAATAGAAATCAATTTTAGACTGGGAAGTAAAGAGTTCAGGTATATTTAAAAGTAATTGAACTTGGTACATGTAGGATTTCCTCCTTCTTAAAAAATATTTTCATGCGATATATATAATAATTCGACAAATGGTAGGGGAAATCCTATATAGAAGATAAAAAATTCAAAAGTGATAGGAAAAAAGTATGTCTGTAGAATGGCTTAAGTGAAGGCTTTTGAATTTTGCACAAGTCTATAAATTTAAGAGAAAGGAGGGATAAATAATGATTTCCATTAAATTACAAGTCACAAGTAAGGAAAAACAAGATCCAGGAAGACCAGTAGCGATGACAGGACATGGTCATGGTCACACTATTATTGATAAATAAAAAATTAACAAGAAACATTTTAACTTGCAAAGGGCTTGCAAGGGAAATTATTTAGGATTTTTCCCTATGCAAGCCCTCAACAAAAGGTAATGAAATTAGGGAGGCGAAACTTAATGATAGTAAAACGTGTTCCTGATATTATTACGTTAAATAATGGATGGTCAATATTAATTGATCCAGAAACTGTTTTTTGGATTTTATCAGAGACTTCTAATATAGAACAGGCCAAAAATCAGTGGGATACAATATATACTGATTCATTAAAAAGTATGCTAAAAAGAGAAATAACGTCAATGAGTAATTGTGTAGCCATTGATATGATAGAGCTTCATCTTACATACGGATGTAACATGAATTGTCCATATTGCTACATCCCCGAATCTTATAGGAGGAATTACCAGAAAATGTCGTATAATCAACTAGAAGAAATTATAGACAAACTTTCGAAATGGATTAATGAAAGGGGAGGAATAAAAAGAATTATATTCCATGGGGGAGAACCCTTACTTGCAAAAGAAATTTTCTTTCCTATAATAGAGAAATACTATAAAGAGATAGAATTTGGTATTCAAACAAACGGTACATTACTAACTGAAGAAGATGCTGCATTCATTAAAAAGCATAATGTCCATGTAAGTTTATCACTGGATGCTCCTTTACCGGAAATAAATGACAAGTTACGTTATTATCAAAACGGTACTGGGACGTTTGCTCATGTGCGAAAAACAATAGAAATGTTTGATGATTACGAGTGGCAAGGGGTTATAGTAACAATAACTAAGAACAATGTTAATATAATAGATACAATGGCTGAGGCATTATATGACTGGGGGGTACGTTCTGCTTTATTTAATCCTATATCACCGTCTGTATCTGAAAGTACTGCTTTTGTGCCATCAATAAAAGAATTAATAGACAATTATAAAAAATTTATTGATGTAGTAATAAGACTAAATACCTACCAACCTAAAGGAAGGCGATTAGTGGTAGATAATATAGAATCATTGATTTTGGCAATTTTTACTTCTAATATGCGAGGTATGTACTGCCATATGAGTCCTTGCGGAGCTGGACGACTCTCTTATGTAATTACTTGGAATGGAGATGTATATCCTTGCTCTGAGTTTGTACAATTTGAAGAGTTTAAATGTGGGAATATATTTGAAGATTCTATTGAAACTATCATAAATTCAGAGGCATGTAAAAAGTTAAGACTTCGGAATGTTAATAAGATAGATACTTGTGATAATTGTCCATACAAACTTATATGTGGGGCTAATTGTCCTGCTGCAGTATATGGATTATCAAGAACATTGCTGGGAAAATCTCCTTATTGTAAATTTAATTTTGAGATTATAAACTACCTTTTTGAAAAGATTTCAGAACATGGTATTGAAATAGCTTATAAACTGGTAAGTGAATCGTTTGAAGAGAAAATAAAGACAAGTAAACCATTAGTATGGGTTGAGAGGTAAAGAATATGAGAAAAATTTCTTATTTTTCTCTACTATGCAAAAGAAACATTGCTATTATGTTTTTATCTAACATGGCTATAGGGTTAATGGATGGACCTATGAGATGGCTTTTACCTTTGCTTTTGATGGAAAAAGCAAGGCCATTTCTTGTAGGGCTTTCCTTTTCAATTGCTAATTTGGGCGATACAGTTATTGCCTTATTAGGAGGGCAATTCAGTGATAGATTTGGAAGAAAGATAATGTTAGTTATATCTTCATTTTTTTATACTATTGGAAGTTTATTACTTTTTATTGCTTTTTGGCAGGGGAGTTTGAACTTCATTATAATTGGGATGATTGCCACAATTTTCATATATGGTTTAAGCGGAATCTCTTCAGGTTCTACTCTGGCTTTGATAACTGAATCAATTTCAAAGGAAGATGCAGGGAAAGCTCTTTCATTAGTTCCTTTTGGAGGGCTCATGGGTCGCATTTTAGGTTCCTCATTTATAGGAATTCTTTTTAGAACAAAACCTGTTGAAGCATTGATTGCCATGACAGTGTTTTCTGCTATTTCAATATTGCTAAGGCTTCAGCTTAAAGAAACTTTACAATTAAAGTCAATGGGAGAGAACATATCTTTAATTGAACATTTAAAAGGTACAATAAACGCTGTCAAAATGTTGGGTTCATTATGTATTCTATCTATCGTTGCTTTGATAATACTCAATGGTTTATCACTTGCAATATGTGGGAATTACTATTCCCCTTATCTAACAGAAAATTTTGGACTTGATAGCGCTAAAATAGGGGTGATATTTAGTTTGCTAGGACTAATCCAGTTATTGCTTACACCAGTAGCAGGAATAGTTGTAGATAGATATGACTATGGATTTTTAAATGGCCTTATTTTAGGAAATGTTCTTTCGGGAGCTTTCTTATTAGTTTTTGCACTTACACATTTGCCGTTTGTTGCAGTTTTGGCTATGATAATATCTTCGGGGTTAGGAGTGTTTCATTCAATTGGATACGATGTGATGATGGCAAAGATTTCAAAGAATAGGTTTAGAGCGACTATTTACAGTGGAATGATGGCTGTGTGGAATATGATGTTTATTTTAGGGCCGGTAGTTGGAAGTATTCTTTATTCAAGCAGTCCAAAACTTACTTTTTTTGTAGCTTCCGCCCTTTTATTGGTTACGTTTATACCTATAAAAAAGATTAGTATCTATTTTCATAACTTAGTCCAAGCAGAAAAAATAACACATTGTCGTTAATCAAACACCGGAGACGATTTTCTTTATTTTATTGCCTATTAGAAAATATCATTCCATTATTGGCAGAAACAAAAGTATTGAAAGTTTTGTAATTATAACATTTATAACCACAAAAAGGGATATACAAAAATTGATTTAGTAGGCAGTAAATATAGAGACTAGTGACGGTTCCTTTTGTCTGAAATCTAAGATTCAAAAGGCAGACATAAAGAACTGTTCCCTTTGTCTGTAATCATTATTGACAGTTTTTTCAATAACAGACTCCACTAACAAGAGAAGTTGCTTCAATAATCGAATGTAATAAAGGCTCGTTTTCCCTTCATTAATTATTTCTTTAAGCTCTTCAACATCCTTTTTCAAATCTTCAAATTCTCCACCTTCAAGCTTATCTTCAATAGAAGTTTTTATTTTATAAAAAGAAGAATAATCTTTAAGTCTGTACTTAAGTAGGAGCTCATTTAAGTCTCTTTTAAAGATGACAGACATCAAATCAAGAGTTTCATGTTTAGGCATAACCTTTCCATTTTCAATTCTCCTTAAAGTATCTGTGCTTATAAGAGTTTGATCTGCTACATCTTTTTGAGTGAGCCTTAAAGATTTACGAATTTCTCTTAATTCATTTCCAAAAGCCTCTAAATCATAATAGAATCCATCCATTTTTTTACACACCACCCAGAATCAATTCGGGTTGAAATTGTTTAATTTACCATATATTATATAGGTAAGAAAAGGAAAAGTAAAGGGAGCAGGAAGGGGCTTGAGGAGAAAGTTGTTAGTTATTTTTTTCATAGTTACTCTTTTACTGCATTCATGGTGTTTTAGTGTGATAGGAAATGTCGAAAGTATAGGACCAATGGGAGAAAAGGATATAATAGATTGGCATTCTTTGGTTGCAGATAAGTAAAAAGATGCAAAGCCAAGATAGATTTCAAGCAGGCTGAAGGCGCATTTTAGAACTTTGATGTAAATACAAATATAAAAAGTTTTAATATGTGCTCAGCATAGAAATTTGTTTAAGGGGGTGATTGCAATCAAACATAAAGGAAGTGGTAAGAGAAAAGAAAAGACAAAAAGAAGGCTAAAAAAGGGCATAAATATCCTGTAGAAGTCAAATGTTAAAAAATGACATGAACTAGATTCAGCAAAAATTAGGCCGATTGCATCAAAACAACGAGAGATCTAAACTCATCAAATTTACCCAGTTTAATAGCTACAATAGCACAGTAAGCAAAGTAATATGGCCAAAAGTATTAAGGTTGCTGACAGAATTAATATTTCTGACATAAGCCTTTTCAAAATCCAGAGCTTTAAAGCGGGAATTATATCTTTCTGATTCAATCCTCAATTTATAGACAGCCTTGAAATATAGGGAATCTCTATTAATAGAGGACCTATAATCAGAAGATATAATAGCATACTTAGTACAGCCTCTATGCTTTTTGCCATTAAAATATTTAGGATGATTTATAGGGCAGGCAGAATCATCTTTAGAATTACAGAACTTGCAAACAAATTTTTGCTTAATAAAACCATCAAAATACTGCTTGCCATCTTTAAGCATTTTAATACCCGCTTCACAGACCATATAACCATCATCAGTCAGAGGGGGATTTTTAGAATTACGCTTGTTAAGAGGAATAAAGCAATGACTGTGGAGAGTATTTCTAACATAATTATAGAGTTTCTTAACGTCATAACCTTTATCAGCGATAAATTAGTACCAGTCAGTTTAAACCAATTATTAGTATCAGCAGGTAAAGACAAAGCAACTTCAAAATCGGGGACATCAGCGGGAGTAGTAGTTTCAGCGATAGGTAATCCAGAGATAGCATCAACAATAATATGATTTTTATAGCCCCAATAAAACTTATAACGTTTATTAGAAGAATCATTAGAAGCAGAATAAACCCAATAATTTACAATCCTTATCAGACTTAGGCTGATTATCTTTAGAGAATTTATTTTTAGAAAAAGACTTAGGGTTATTTAACTTAGTGTTAGCTTTAATAGGGGTAGAGTCCATGGAAATAAACTCACCAGAGATAATGTCCATATTTTTGAGGATATTGACTTGATTTTGAAAGATAGAGGTCAAATAATCATGAGAGAACTCATTAATAAAACGGCGGAAAGTCCAATAAGAAGGAAGAGGTTTAAGGATGTTAAAGCCACAAAGATGAGCAATGATAAGATTATTGCGGAGATAATCTAAAAGGTCAGAAATTGTACCGAATCTTAAAGCTTAATAACAATAAAAGCTCTAAACATTGCATGATGAGAATAACCCTTACGGCCAGGACTAGAGGAAGGGAATTCAGGTATTGAAGACAAGTCTAGATTTTTAAACATAGAAGAATAGAAATCAATTTTAGACAGAGAAGTAAAGAGTTCAGGTATATTTAAAAGTAATTGAAGCTGGTACATGTAGGATTTCCCCCTCCTTAAAAAATATTTTCATGCGGTATATATAATAATTCGACAAATGAGAGGGGAAATCCTACATAAAAGATAAAAAATTCAAGAGTGATAGGAAAAAAGTATGTCTGTAGAATGACTTAAATGAAGGCTTTTGAATTTTGCACAAGTCTATAACTTAAAGAGATAGGAGGTGAAAAGATGTTAATTATTGAGGAAGCCAAATATCATATACCTGTAGGTGGGGAACCAAATTTTGTTTGCGGGTGCTTTGTTTCACCAGTTCGCATAATATTCTAATGAATTAAAAATCTCAACACCAGTAATTGGCTTGGTCATCTATGACCAAGCCAATTACTGGTCCATAAGAAAGGAGGAAAGAAGATGTTCAAAGAACCTAAATTATCTCAATATGTACTAATAAAAGAAGATTTTCCAATAAAAGGCTACTATTTGCTTTATAGTACTTTGACTAGAAGTGTTATTATTTTAGAAACAGAAATTTTTGAGAGAATTAGCAATAAAGATTTTGAAAAATGTCCTAAAAACATTATTGAAGAACTTTTTAATCAAGGGATATTAGTCTCTTCTTCTGATAATGAGTCTAATTATATAAAATACTTTATCGAAAAAGGCAAGTTCAGCAATCCAGCATTTGGGGCCATGATACTGACCACTTATGATTGTAATTTGAAATGCGAATATTGTATAGAAACAGAAATCCAAGGATTCAGAAGGGAAAATATGACTAATGATACAACGAAAAATATAATTAATTGGATTCAAAGGAAGATAGATGAAAAATTCTACCACATCCTAGAACTAGTATTTTATGGCGGCGAACCTTTACTTAATAAAGATCCGATATTTCAAATTTGCGATTATTTTTATAATGAAGCCCTTAAGAAAAATTTAATTTTTTCCTTTAGCATTATTACGAACGGGACTATTGAACTTTCTGATGATGAATTAAAAACACTAACGAAAAATAACCTCAAATTTATTCAGATAACAATTGATGGAAGCAAGTACATTCATGATAAAAGAAGACCATATAAAAATGGGGAGGGAAGTTTTTCAGATATTATAAAGAACTTAAAGAAATTTTTGGAATTTACTAAAGTAGCTGTAAGAATTAATGTAGATAGTGCAAATATGGAAGACATAGATAATTTGCTAAAGTACCTTAAAGATGAGCGTTTAAACAATAGAGTTTATATTGATTTTTCTCCCAGAATGAAATCTTGTTATCCATCTTTACAGTGTGATGCTAATGTTTTAACAGACAAAGCCTTTAGCGAATTTTTAATTAAGAAAGCACTTCCCTCAGCAAAAAGAGACGGATTTTCCATTACGCGAAGATTTGTAGATACCGGACCATGTCTTCTTCTTTCAGAGTCACAGTTTGTGATTGATACTGTGGGAGATATATATAAGTGTGGTGGTTTTGTTGGTAAAAAAGAATTTTCAATAGGAAATGTTAGAGATAAAAAATTTAATAGCAAATATGTGGAATTCATTACAATGGATAGATGGAGGGAATGTATTGAGTGTCCATATGTGCCTTTATGTGGGGGAGGCTGTGCTTTTGAATCCTATGTTAATGTAGGGGATTATACTAAAAAAATTTGCAAAAAACAACTCTTTTCAAGAGTTACCATGGAAGTCCTTGCTAGTTCTCTAGACACAGAGAAAATAATTGATCGTTTGAAGCAACGACAAGATTTAAAGAATGAGATAGTATAAAGGGGGATATTTAAAATATGACAGAAATTTTAAAAATTGAAAATTTAACAAAAATATATCCTAATGGAGTCAAAGCAAACGACAATCTTAATATTTCAGTTAGAGAAGGAGAGATTGTCGGAATTATTGGGCCTAATGGTGCAGGGAAAACCACTCTAATAAGGCAAGTACTTGGGTTACTGCGCCCTACTAATGGGGAAATTAAAGTTTTTGAAGAAGAAATATCTAAAAGCCCCCATATTGTTAGAGAAAATATTAACTATTGTCCTCAAAATATTCTGTATTTTCCTTCCCTTACAGTAAAAGAAACTATCGAATTTGCACTTAAATTTAAGGGCTTAAAAAACGAACTTCTTTCCCAAAAAGTAGAAGAAGTTTTAAAAGGTTCGGAACTTGAAAATTTTAAAAATCATGCGGGATATATGCTTTCTTCTGGTATGATGAGGCTTTTGCTACTAAATATTGCTATTGCGAGGGATACACCTCTTCTTATTCTTGATGAACCGACAGCTATGGTTGATGTGATTTCAAAGACTCGAATTTGGGAAAGGCTATCTCAATTGAGAAGTATGAAAAATAAGGCTGTTTTGATTGCAAGTCACGACATGAATGAAGTAAAATCTCTTTGTGACAAAGTGTACATAATAGTAAGAGGAAAAATTATAGCAGAAGGTTCACCAGAAGAAATTTCAACTTTAATGAAGATGCCGGTAGAGATAACATTTATTCCTTTCGACGAAGAAAAAGTAGAAAAAGTATTTGAATATGAAAAATCTCTGGGCTTTAAGAAAGAATATAATGTTTTTAATGTTATTTTTGATGAACTTAATAAAGGAATTAACTTTATAAAAGAAGTAAATGAATTAGCAGGGTTTAAATATCTAGAGTTGGAGGCTCCTTCATTTGAGAAAACTGTTGTAAAACTATTAGAGGAAGGAGAGAAAAAATGAACAGAATCATTACTGGAATCCAAATGGAGTTTAAAAGCTTAAGATTGTATAAATGGCAAGTATTAACAAGCCTTTTGGTTTTGCCATTATCTTATGTTTTTGTATTATTATTGTTTGGAGGTATCCATAAGGAGGCGGTAACTTATTTAATTTCTGGTTATATGGTGGCAACTCTCATTGGGTCTTTCCTAGGATTATACGCAATCAGGATATGTAATCTAATGGAGCCTCAAGTGCTTGAATTGTATTCTACTTTGTCTGTTAGTACCTTTGAACTTGCTACTTCACTTGCTTTAAGCTATATAATACTTACACTTCCCAGCATACTAGTTTCAATATGTATTTCTGTCGCTTTTTCTACTACTGTTAACGCATTATTCTTAATTCTAGCTCTTTTAATCTCCATTTTCTCTATCTTACTCATCGGAACTTTCTTAGGACTTCTAATCAAAAATATATTTATCGCGCAAGGTATAATCCCTCTGCTTTCGTGGGTTTTTCTACTTTTTGCACCGGTATATTATTCGGCGGAGAATTTACCTCCTGTATATACTTCAGTATTGCTTATAAATCCTGTGACCCATTGCTTAAGTTTAGTAAGATTTGCTTTAGGTTTTCTTCCTATAGCTAATATGACCTGGTCATTTATATATCTTACAGTTCTCATCACTGTTTTGAGTATTTATGTTTTAAAGACATTTAAACGCATATATATTCTTGAAAGATTTTATTAATTTTTTAATTTTGCGTGATGCAAAACATTGTGTTTTCCATTAGAATCTAAAAATACTCTTACAGTTTTAGAAATAATAAAAATTTTTGGTATATAGAATAAAATTTGTAGGGAATTTTCTTAAAAAATAAAAAGTGGAAGACAGAAATCAGGATGCATTCCCATTTGACGGAACAATCTCATTCTATGGAGGTCGAGTAAATGGAGACGATAAAGAAATACATCTTAAAGTATAAGTTTTTAATTCTGGTAAACGCTATACTTATAATTTTTGTATCAGCCCTTAAAGCCTTACAGGCGATACTTTTTAAAATAATTGTTGACACATCAGTTGGAAATTTAAATTACAGTATTTCTGCTTTAATATGGTATTCAGTAGGGTTTTTAATAGCAGTATTTACAGCTGAAACCTTGTCAAAGGCAGCTTCGGCAGCTTTTAACAAGAAAGTGCTGATAGACTACAAACAATCCATTATAGAAAGCTTCATAAACTCTAGAAGAAGAAAAATTACAAGCTCAGAATTGATATCTTTACTTAGCAATGATGTGAGAATGATAGAGAGCAATTACTTAACAAGCCTCATTAACATTATGGAAGACGTTTTACTATTTATCGTGTCTTTATATCTAATACTTCGAATAAACGTTTATCTCACTATAGTCATTTTCATTTTTGGCTGGGTTCCAGTGATTGTGCCTCAGCTTTTCACAAAAATAAATCAGGAGCTAAAAGGGCAGTACCTTAAAAAGCTTGAAAGGTTTACCACCAGGATAAAAGAGATGGCTCAGGGATTTGAAGTAATAAAAGCTTTTAACATTGAGAATAAAATCCTCAATATGGCATCAAAAGATAACAAAGAGGCAGAAATGGCAGGGTATAAATCCGATGCATTTCAAGGATTTCAAGGGGCTTTGTCTATCGTGTCAGGATTTGCAATGTTTTTTGTAAATATTCTAGTAGCCACATATTTGGTTTTAAGAGGTTATATTACAGTAGGTTCTATGATTGCCGCTGTACAACTTATGAACTACATAGTAAATCCTTTAGTTTATACATCTGTATATATAACAAAGATAAAATCTGTTGAAAAAATAGCAGATAAAATCCAAAAAGAAATAATAGATGTAAGCAAGGAGAAAGTTTCACAGGGAGATAAACCTTTTGAATTTAGAAATTCCATAGAAATCAAGAACCTAACCTTTTCCTACGATGGGAAGAGGAATGCTTTGTCAAACATAAACATAAAGCTTGATAAAGGCAAAAAGTATACATTAGTTGGAGAAAGTGGATGTGGAAAGACCACGCTACTTAGAGTGCTATTAAATCACATTACAGATTATGATGGGCAAGTGCTCATTGATGGAATAGATATAAGAGAATTTGACCCTGCTTCCTATTACAGGAAAGTTAGTATTATACAGCAGAATGTCTTTATGTTTAGCGACACATTAAAGAATAACATTTGTCTGTATAGTGAATGTAGTGAAGAGGAGATAAACGAGGCCTTGAGACAATCCGGTTTGATCCAAGTTGTTGAAAAACTCCCTAAAGGACTTGACACAGAAATAGGGGAAGGGGAAGTAGAGCTATCAGGAGGAGAGAGACAGAGGATAGCAATTGCAAGAGCACTAATCAAGAAAGCGGAAATACTGCTGATAGACGAAGCTACGGCGGCTTTAGACAAAGTTACGGCGAGCGATATAGAGAGGACGCTTATAAATTTAGATGCGACAGTACTTGCTGTAACCCATAAATTGACCCCAGAGATACTGAAAAAGTATGATGAAATATTTGTAATGAGAGATGGAGAAATCATTGAAAGAGGCACATTGGATGAACTATTAGAAAAGAGAGGGTATTTCTATTATATGTACAATTATGGGATTGATGAGAAAGAAGAGATGGAGGCTTCAGAAGAAGCTGTATAAAAATTTTGTGTGAAACACCAGAGAAATGAAAAAGAAAGATTTATAGTTTAAAATGAACAGCTCATAAAAAATTGAAATGCTGTGAAAATGAAAATGTTCAAAAATTTATATCCAGAAGATGAGAAAATAAGACAGAGGGTGTTGAAAGTAATTGAATCATTAGAAAGTTAAGGCACCAATTAGAGTGATTTTGACTTGCTGCCTTATTCTTTCTACTCAATTACAAAAGTCTCAATAGACCTCTTAATAGAAGGTGCATTATAAAGCGTATTTCCTGTGTTAATGAGTATATCACTGTCTTCTTCTGTCTTATTCATCACTACCACAATTATTTTCCCATCAGGGGTTTTGGCTGAAAGGATTTCTAACCTTAGATCGTTGGTTTCAGGTCTTATTGTTTTTGGCTCGGACTTTATGAATTTGGGAAAATGCCCTATATAGTAGTAGGAACTTTGGTAAAAAATTTCTTTTTTCTCTGTATCCACAATGATAGGAGCATCGCAGTAGTTTTTGACGTGATTAGGTCCTCCCATTGTATCTAATACTATATTTCAGCCAAAAAAGCCGATTGTGTAGTTGTTAAAATCGCCTATTATTTCATGGGCATAACTTTCACCAAGATTCCAGGAACCTAAGTTTACTCCTGGAGATGAGAAATATTTTTCACAAATATTTAAAAAGTACACCGGTCTTACTCCAACGCAGTACAGGGACAGCCTTTAGGAATTTTTGTGTTTTTGTGCTATAATAATTTTGAAAACATTTTATTAGGGGGCGTTTTCAAATGGAGAAGTTACAATTAGAAGATTTTACAAAATTTAAATTTTTGTCAGGATTAAAATATTCGCCAAGTGGTAGCTGTGCAGCATTTGTGGTACATAGAATGGACGTTGAGGAGAACAAGTATTTGTCTAACATATGGGTTTTGGATACAAGGACTAAAAAATATTTTCAGCTGACTTCCTTTAATGAGGAGAGAGGATTTGTATGGCTTGACGATGATTACATACTTTTTGCAGGTAGCAGAAATCCAAAGGACAAAGAAAAGGCAGAAAGTGGAGAGGAATTTACAAAGTACTACAAGATTAATATACACGGAGGAGAAGCTGTTGAGGCTTTTGTGATACCTAAAAAGGTTACAGAGATTTTGCCTGTTGATGACGATACTTTTCTCTTGATTGCACTTTATAACGTGAATAAAAAGGATTTGGAGGGTTTGAGTGAGGAGGAGAAGAAAAAAGAGCTTGAAAGGAGAAAAGAGGAGAAAGATTACGAAGTATTTGATGAGATTCCTTTTTGGGCGAATGGCAAAGGAGTCATCAATAAAGACAGGGGAAGGCTCTATGTTTATAAATTAAGTGATAATAAATTGCAGCCTATAACAGATGAATACACTGATGTGTATTCTTTAAAGCTCAACAAAGATAAGACAAAAGCTGTGTTTATAGGAAAAAGTTATAAGGATAAAATGCCTTTGACAAGTGATGTTTATATATACAATTTAAAGGTTGGAGAACTTAAGAAAGTGAATAAGGATTCAGATTTTTCCTATAGGTATGTGGATTTTTTAGGAGATAAGATAATATGCGCTGGAACAGATATGAAAAAATACGGTATAAATGAAAACAGCAAATTCTATGTTTTGGAAGAGGAATCAGGCGAAAGAAGGTGCATAACCCCTGAGCTCGATATGAGTTTAGGAAATTCTGTAAACTCTGATGTGAGGTGCGGTTCAGGCTTTAGTTTTAAAGCAGAAGGAGATTATTTGTACTTCATATCTACAGAGAGGTACAGTGCTTATCTTAACAGGATAAATTTAGAAGGGAAAATAGAAAAAGTGATAGAAAAAGATGGATCTGTGGATATGTTTGATGTATGTGGCGATGATATTCTTTTTATCGGTTTTAGAGGATTAAAGCTACAAGAGCTCTATGAGTACAAAGACGGGCAAGAGATACAGATTACTGACTTTAATGAATGGGTGCAGAAGGAAAAGAAACTTTCAAAGCCTGAAAGAGTAGAAGTAGAGATAAGACCAGGTCATTTTATAGATGGTTGGGTTATAAAGCCTATAGACTATGAAGAAGACAAAAAATATCCTGCAATATTGGATATCCATGGAGGACCTAAAACTGTATATGGGGAAATTTATTTTCACGAAATGCAATACTGGGCAGCAGAAGGGTATTTTGTGTTTTTCTGCAATCCTAAAGGAAGCGATGGAAGGGGCAATGAGTTTGCTGATATAAGAGGTAGATACGGCACAGTAGATTATGAGGACATAATAAAATTTACAGATTATGTGCTGCAACACTACAAAGACATTGATTCTTCAAGAGTAGGAGTAACAGGTGGTTCTTATGGAGGATTTATGACAAACTGGATTATAGGCCACACAGATAGATTCAAAGCAGCTGTTTCTCAAAGAAGTATATCTAATTGGACAACAGAATTTGGAACGACAGATATAGGTTATTATTTTGTTCCTGACCAAATAGGAGGAACTCCATGGGACAATTTTGAAAAGTATTGGGAACATTCGCCTTTAAAATACGCAGATAGAGTAAAAACACCTACTTTGTTTTTGCATTCAGATGAGGACTATAGATGCTGGATGGCAGAAGCTTTGCAAATGTTTAGTGCTCTTAAATATTTTGGTGTGGAATCAAGACTGGTACTTTTCCACGGTGAAAATCATGAGCTTTCAAGAAGTGGCAAGCCTAAACATAGGATAAGAAGGCTTAGAGAAATAACGGAATGGTTTAATAAGTATTTAAAGTGAGAAAAAATACCCTACGGTGTAAGTAGGGTATTTTTTATGCTAACAAAGCTGCTACTACACCTACTAAAAAAATTCCATCGAATATACCTGCTCCTCCTATACTTATAGCATGAGAGTTTAAGTCTTTAAAATGAGGAAGATTAAGAAGATCTGCTCCAATTAATGTGCCCAAAACTCCCGAGATGTATGCTACAGGAGCTGCATCATTATGAGATAGCAAAATTGCTGCAGCAGCTGCTACAAGAGGTGGTATAAAGGCAGGAAGGGAAATACCAACTCCTGGCACAGGTTTAGCTAATGCTTTGGCAACAGCTGTGACTATTATAGTAGCTATTATCGTAGGGATTAAAGGAGTTCTTTGCATGAGGTATATACTGAATAGCACAGGGATGATGGCTCCCCCTACATTTACGGCAATTATTTGTTCACGCACTCTGGGAGGATAGTAGAAAAGAAAAGGAAAAAATATTTCTTCTTCATCATGTACTATAAATTTTTTGCGAGATATAGGAATATTGATTACACTTCCTATTAAAGATAAGCTAAAAAGAAAAACTGCCATTTGAGGAGATAACCCTAATTTTGCAAAAGAAAAAGTAGCTGCTTGTATGAAAAATACAAATATTAAAAAGGGAAACAATAATATTAGAAAAAATATCCAAATTAAAGGCATTACAAAAACCTCCTTAAATATTTGCCGCTATATTGTTATAATATCATAAAAGTAATAGTTATATCCATTAATTTGTAAAAATTCTTTTGTTTTTTGGAAAAAAAGAATATAATATATTTGTCAAAATTTATTCGACGAGGTGTAGCGATGATAACGAGAGAAATGATAGAAAGAATAAATTTCCTTTATCACAAATCACAAACAGAAGGTTTAACAGAAGAGGAAAAAGAAGAGCAAAAAAGGCTGAGGCAAGAATATGTGAAAGAAATAAAAGAGAGAGTAAGAAGAGAGTTAGAAAATATTAGATGTGCTAACAATAGTTGCGAACATTGTGGTCATGACCATCATCACCATAGACATTAAAAATAAAGGAGAGATGGAAAATGTATGAAGGTACAAAGGGGAAAGTGAAGGATGATATTCCGGAATATATAACTTTAGAAGAAGCATTTACATTAAACAAAAATCAAGTTAGAGAAAATTACAAAGAATATATAAATTCAGTTTTTGTATCTATGCTTTCAATGCTTCAGTTTGATAAACTTTTTGTAAGAGCTAAAGGAGTTTCAGTATGGGATAATGAAGGAAATGAGTATTATGATTTTTTAGGAGGCTATGGTGCTTTAAATTTAGGGCATAACCCCGATGAGGTTATCGAAGCTGTAGAAAAAGTAAAAGATATGCCTAATATATTGCAAGCGGCTATTGGAAATTTGCCGGGGGTTCTTGCTCATAATCTTGCAAAAGTGACACCAGGGAATCTTAAAAGGAGCTTTTTTTGTAACAGTGGTGCAGAAGCAGTAGAAGGAGCTTTAAAACTTGCTAAAATTGCTTCAGGAAAACAAAAAATAGTTTACTGTCAGAACTCCTTTCACGGCAAATCCATGGGTGCCCTTTCAGTGACAGGGCGAGAAAAGTATCAAAGGTATTTTAAACCACTTGTGCCGGAGACAGTTCCTATTCCATTTGGAGATGAAAAAGCTTTGGAGGAAGCTTTGAAAGGTAGAGATGTTGCTGCTTTTATAGTAGAGCCTATCCAAGGGGAAGGAGGAGTGATTGTCCCCCCTGAAGGCTATTTGCAAAAAGTACGGGAATTGTGTACTAAGTATGATGCTTATTTAATATTAGATGAGGTCCAAACTGGTTTTGGAAGAACAGGAAAAATGTTTGCATGTGAGCACGAAGGAATAGTGCCTGACATAATGTGCCTTGCTAAGTCTTTAGGTGGAGGAGTTATGCCTATTGGTGCCTATATAACCACAGAGGAGATATGGCAAAAAGCTTATGGGACTATGGAAAAAGCTCTTTTACATACTTCTACTTTTGGCGGTAATACCTATGCTTGTGCTGCTGCGATTGCTTCAATACAAGCTATTATAGAAAAAAAGCTTCCTGATGCTGCAAAAGAAAAAGGTGAATACTTTTTAGGTCGATTAAAAGAATTAAAAGAAAAACATTCAAAACTTATAAAAGATGTTAGAGGAAGGGGACTTTTAATAGGAGTAGAGTTTAATCAACCAGATAGTGGACTTCTTGACAAAATTTCTCGAGGGGCTATCTCAAAGCTTTCCAGTGAATATCTCGGCTCTTTAATTGCTGGAGAGCTTCAAAATAAACACAAAATTATAACAGCTTACACTTTGAATAATCCAAATGTAATAAGATTAGAACCTCCTTTGATTGTGACAAAAGAACAAATTGACAAAGTTGTAGATGCGTTAGATGAAATTCTCACAAGAAATAGTAGTTTTTTAGGTATTACTGTATCAGGTGCTAAAACAGTTTTAGGGTCATTATTTAAAAGGCAGTGAAGAGGTGAATTAACTTTGAAAGAATTATTTGAAAAAGGAATTACTTTTGAGGAATTTGTAAAAGAATCGGAGGAGAATATTGCTAAAAGAATAAAGGAGAGATATGAAAAAACGATGTTAGATGAAGACTTGATAGAGAAAATAAAATTTAAAGATGAGGTAAATATTTTGGCATTTGCTGAGAGTTGGTGTCCTGATTCTCAAGTTAATGTGCCTATAGTTGCAAAAATCGCAAGTTATAATAAGAATTTTAAACTGAGAATTTTAAAAAGAGAAGGTAACGAAGAGCACATGAAACCTTATTATATAGATGGTAAAGCTAAAATACCAACTTTTGTATTTATGGATAAAGATTTTAAAGAAATTGGTCATTGGATAGAAAGGCCTGGAATTGTAAAAGAACTTGCAAAAAGTGGAGAAGAAGACTGGAGAAGAGATTATCTTAAAGGGAAATATGATAAAAGTATAATTGAGGAAATTGTTAATATTTTGTCCCGGTAAGTGTGCCGGGTCTTTTTAAATTCGTTTAATTTATTAAGTTTTTGAACGAAAATTAATAGTAAAGGGAGATAATAAAATTAAATCGAATAGATTTGGAGGTTGCATAATACACAATAAAATGTATAATTAAATAAGCAATACACAAAATATTGTGTTTTTACACAAGAGGAGGAATTTCCTGTGAAAATCACTGAAAACGCGAGGAAGGTTCTGGAAAGAAGGTATTTGGCTAAAGATGAAAATGGCAAGCCTATTGAGACAGTTGAGGAGATGTTTGAAAGGGTTGCAAGGACTATCGCTGAAGTGGATTTAATTTATGACAAAAATGCTGATGTAGAAGCAGTAAAGAAAAGATTTTATGATATGATGGTAGATCTAGATTTTTTGCCTAATTCACCAACCTTAATGAATGCGGGTAGACCATTAGGTCAGCTTTCAGCTTGCTTTGTTCTTCCTGTGGGAGATTCTATGGAGGAAATTTTTGACGCGGTAAAGTACGCGGCAATTATTCACAAAAGCGGTGGAGGTACGGGATTTAGCTTTTCTCGCCTACGGCCCAAAGGAGCTACAGTCAGAACGACTGGAGGCGTTGCATCAGGACCCGTTAGTTTTATGAAAGTTTTTAATGCAGCGACAGAAGCGGTAAAGCAAGGTGGTACTCGTAGAGGAGCAAACATGGGTATTCTACGGGTAGACCACCCTGATATATTGGAGTTTATACAGTGTAAAAAAGATAACAATGAAATAACGAATTTTAATATAAGCGTGGCTATTACAGAAGAATTTATGAAGGCTGTTGAGGAAGATAAAAAATACGATTTAATAGATCCTCATACAGGTAAGGTTACAAATAGATTAAGAGCGAGAGAAGTCTTTGATCTGATTGTAGAAATGGCTTGGAGAAATGGTGAACCGGGTATTGTATTTTTAGATAGAATAAATGAGAAAAATCCTACTCCTGAGGTTGGAGAGATTGAGTCTACCAATCCCTGCGGTGAACAGCCACTTCTTCCTTATGAATCTTGTAACTTAGGTTCAATTAATCTTGAAAACATGTTAAAAAAGGTAGAAGGCAGATACGAAATAGATTATGACAAACTTAGAGAAACGGTTTATGATGCAGTACATTTTTTGGACAATGTTATAGATGCGAATAAATATCCACTTCCTCAAATTGAAGAAATGACAAAAGGTACTCGAAAAATAGGACTTGGAGTAATGGGATTTGCTAACATGCTTTTAAGACTTGGCATACCTTATGATTCTGATGAGGCAGTTGAACTTGGCGAAAAATTGATGGAGTTTATTGATAAAACTTCCAAAGAAGCATCGATTAAATTAGCAGAACAAAGAGGTACCTTTGGTTTCTATGATAAGAGTATTTACAAAAAAATGGGTATAAATATTAGAAATGCTACAACTACTACAATTGCTCCGACTGGCACAATATCCATTATTGCAGGAACATCTAGTGGCATAGAACCGGTGTTTGCGATAGCTATGACGAGAAATGTCATGGATAATACACAACTGGTGGAAGTAAACCCTGTATTTAAAGAGGTTGCTATTGAGAGAGGGTTTTATTCGGATGAACTAATGCGAGAAATTGCCCAAAAGGGCAGCCTCAAAGACATAAAGGGTATACCAGAAGATGTTAAAAGGGTTTTTGTGATAGCCCATGATATTGACCCCGAGTGGCACATTAAAATGCAAGCAGCTTTTCAAAAACATGTTGATAATGCTGTTTCTAAGACTGTGAACTTTAGAAATGAAGCCACAGTAGAGGACGTTAGAAAAACTTATCTTCTTGCCTATAAACTTGGTTGTAAGGGGGTTACTATATACAGAGATGGAAGCCGTGAATCGCAAGTATTGAATTTAGGTATAAAGGAAAAGAAAGAAGAAGCAAAGCCTAGAGAAGAGCAAACTAAAAAAGAACTTTTACGACCAAGGCCAAGACCTCCCGTGACGAGAGGAATAACTGAAAAAGTGAGGATAGGTTGTGGAAATCTTTATATAACAGTTAATTATGACGACCAAGGCATATGTGAGGTATTTACAAATCTTGGAAGAGCAGGCGGATGTCCTTCACAGTCAGAAGCTACCAGTAGGCTTATATCTATAGCATTGCGCTCAGGCATTGACGCTAAAACAATTGTAGAGCAATTGAAAGGTATAAGATGTCATTCCACTTTAAGGCAAATGGCTACCAACAAAGAAATAAAGGTGTTATCTTGCCCTGATGCTATTGGCAAGGTTATTGAAAAAGTGATGAAAATTCGAGTGGAAGAAGAACAACAATTTGCACCTATCGACGTACCTATATATGAAAATAATTATAATGGCGATAAAGATGACCCTAAACTAGAGGTTGCGTTGAGTGAGGCTGACTTATTAGAGAAAGAAGGACTTTGCCCTGAATGTGGCAGCCCAATAGAACATGAAGGTGGCTGTGTTGTGTGTAAGAATTGTGGCTATTCTAAATGCGGTTGATATTTATAAAAACCCTTCTGTAGCAATTGCTACAGAGGGGTTTTTATAAATATTTAAAAGGGTATACAAAATTCGACATTTTATGATGGAGATTTGTGGTACAATTGGCTCTGATAAATAAAAGTGATTAACTTTACAAATCTTGTCAGTCCAAGAAGGATTTTTGAAATAAATGTAGAATACTAATATGATTCGGAAAAACGAGGGGATTAGTATGGGGAAGTACAAGGAACTGGTTTTTAATATAACCTTAATTACGGTAGGAAGTATATTATTTGTGTGGGCACTTTACTACTGCGAAAGCGGGATTGATTGGAGAGTTTTTTTGATTTTGTTAGTTTTCGCAATAATTCTGGATAATCTTGGAATATTGTATACAGATATTAAATTGTCTTTAAGCCCTACAATAGGAATGATTACTTTTTTGATTTTTGGCACAGTTGGAGCGGCTGCTCTCATGATAGCATCTGTTATGTTTGATACTATTGTAATAAGGAAAAAGGTAAAAAATGGGTTTTTAAATGGGGGAATGCTTTCTATTACATATTTATTAGCTGGATGGTTTTATGAATTCATAGGTGGAAAAATTGGCATAATTTCTCTCTCGCAAGTTAAATATATTTTAAGTTATGTCATAGTGAGTTTTCTTTTGAACAACTTTATATTATACTATGCGTTAAAAGTACAAGGGAAGATTTTGTTTAAAGAGTATTGGAATGAGAGTGTATTATTAGAGTTGGGCACTTATATAGTGATGATTCCTGTTTCATTAGTCCTTGCATATATTTATTTTAAATATGAGCTTCTGCTTTTTGTGTTATCTTTAACTCCACTTATATTCATAGCATATGCTTTTAGAATGATTAGAGATTTGATTAAGGCAAATAAAAGGCTTAACGCTATATATGAGATGGTTAAAATGATAAATTCGAAGCTAGAGTTAGAGAAAATATTAGATACTATCATGGAAGTTATTTCTCAAGTTGTTTCTATATCTGCAGCAGCAATATACTTAACAGATTCTAATGGAGTAGCTACTTTAGTAAAATCGATAGGTAATCGAGAAGGAGAAGGGGGATTTAAAAAGAATTATTTTAAAGATGAAGGAATAATAGGAAAGTGCATATCCTCTAACAAAACAATAGCAATTAAAGATTTGAAGCAGGATAAAAGATTTTTAAAGGAACAATTTTTGCATAACTATGGCAGCGTCGTAGTATCTCCTTTAAGGTCTTCGGGTTCTGCTATTGGATGCCTTGCGGTATTGCATGTAGATACAAATGTCTTCGATGAGGATTCTGTTAGAATCATAGAGATAATTGTAGATCAGGCATCTGTTGCAATAATCAATGCTAAACGGTATTATGAAGTTACAAAAAAGTCTATTACTGATCCTTTAACAAAGACTTATAATAGAAGATATTTTAATGATGCATTAATGGAAAATATTATGAGGGCAGATGAGAACAGTGAGCCTGTAAGCCTTATAATGTTTGATTTGGATAATTTTAAATTGATAAATGATACTTATGGCCATTTAATTGGAGATGAAGTACTTAAGGAAGTGGCAAAACGTATAAAAAACAATGTGAGAAGTGATGATATTGTAGCACGATTTGGCGGAGAAGAATTTGCAGTAATTTTACCAAAACTTACTGCGGAACAAGCCTACACGATAGCGGAGAGGATAAGAAGTGAAGTATCTTCTAAACCAGTGAAAACTGAAAAAGGAGACATACACATAACTATAACAGGAGGAGTAGCGGATTATCCTAGAAAAGCTGATTCTGCTGAAAAACTTATAAGCCATGCGGATAGAGCTTTGTATGCAGGTGGCAAAAGTAAAGGAAGAAACAAAATTGCTATATATGAAGTGTGAAAAAGGCTTAAAGAGGAGACTGGGAAAATATTTTCCTGGTCTTTTTTATTTGCTTTATTTTTTATTTTATTATTGTGCAAAAGTTTCACACAGGTGGCGAAAACTATGTTATAATAGACGTTAGAATTAATTTTAGGGAGGGTTAACAAATGCTAAAAGGAGTAGCGGCATCTCCGGGGATAGCGATTGGAAAAGTTTTTTTATATATTAAAGAAAAAGCAGAAATCGACATGCAAAACATAGATGAGTCAAAAGTAGAGTATGAAATTGAAAGGTTTAAGAAAGCCTTAGAAGTGACGAAGCAGCAAATACAAAAAATTAAAGAAGAGGCCTTAAAAGAATTTGGGAGAGATAAGGCGGAGATTTTTGAGGCACATTTAATGCTAGCAAATGACCCTGAACTTGTTGAAAATGTAGAAAACATGATAAAGACTGAACTTATAACTGCTGATAATGCTGTAAATAAAGTGATTGAACAAAATGCTTCTGTAATGGAGAGTCTAGATGATGAATATTTAAAAGAAAGAGCTGCAGATTTAAGAGATGTTGGAAGCCGTATAATAAATAACCTTTTAGGAGTAAAAAACACCAGCCTTTCTGAACTTGATGAACAGGTGATAATCATAGCCAAAGATTTAACCCCTTCTGATACCGCAACCATGAAAAAAGAAATGGTTTTGGGTTTTGCTACAGATATAGGTGGAAGAACTTCTCATACAGCTATAATGGCTCGTTCCCTAGAAATTCCTGCTGTAGTAGGATTGGGTAATGTTACCACCCAAGTTAATAATGGAAATACCGTAATAGTGGATGGGTTGGAAGGGGTTGTCATTGTAAATCCTGACGAAAATACAATGAACGAGTATAAAACTAAAAAAGAGAATTATGATAAAAAGGTGGAGAAATTAAAGAAATTAAAAGATTTGCCTGCAATAACTCTCGATGGCAAAAAAGTCATGTTAGCGGCAAATATAGGAACTCCAAAAGATGTAAAAAGTGCGTTGGCCAATGGAGCAGAAGGGGTTGGACTTTTTAGAACTGAATTCTTATACATGGATAGAACTACTCTTCCTACAGAAGAAGAGCAATTTGAAGCCTATAAAGAAGTTGCAGAAAGAATGGAAGGAAAGCCTGTTACCATAAGAACACTGGATATAGGAGGAGATAAGGGACTTCCTTATCTTGATATGCCTAAAGAGATGAATCCATTTTTGGGATATAGGGCTATAAGGCTTTGCTTGGATAGGACAGACATATTTAAGACTCAATTAAGAGCAATTTTAAGAGCAAGTGCTTATGGAAATATTCACATAATGTATCCTATGATATCTTCAATTACTGATGTGAGAAGAGCAAACGCAGTTTTGAATGAGGTAAAAGCTGAACTTGATAAAGAAGGCATAAAATATGACAAAAACATAAAAGTAGGTATAATGGTAGAAATACCTTCTGCTGCAGTGACTGCGGACATACTAGCTAAAGAAGTTGACTTCTTTAGCATCGGAACTAATGACCTGACGCAGTACACGCTTGCTGTTGACAGAATGAATGAACATGTAAAAGATTATTATCAGCCATTTAATCCAGCTGTTTTAAGGCTTATAAAGTTTGTGATCGATGCAGCTCACAAAGAAGGAAAATTTGCGGCTATGTGCGGTGAAATGGCGGGGGATCCTTTGGCTACGGTTATATTGTTGGGACTAGGGTTAGACGAATTTTCTATGAGTGCAACTTCTATTCCTAAAGTTAAAAATATAATAAGAAATATAGAATATGAAAAAGCAAAGGAAATAGCAGAAAAAGTACTTAACATGAAAGAAGCAGAAAAAATACAACAAATGATGGAGGATATGATTAAAAATATTGATTAGGTCTCTGGCTTTTTGCCAGAGATTTTTTTAAAAAATATCAAAAAAATAAAGGAAAATTTTAAAAAGTATAGAATAATAATATTAAAGATGATTTGCGATAAGATAGGGGGATATGTATGAAAGATTACAAGACTAACCAAATAAGAAATGTAGGATTGGTTTCCCACGGTGGAGCCGGTAAAACTACATTAACTGAGGCATTTCTTTTCAACACAAAAGTCATCGATAGAATGGGGCGTGTAGAAAATGGAACTACTGTATCTGACTATGATCCGGAGGAAATTGTCAGACAAATATCCATTTCCACATCAGTAATTCCAGTAGAATGGGGAGAATGTAAAATAAATATATTAGATATGCCGGGGTATTTTGATTTTTTTGGAGAGGTTGTCAGCGGTTTGCGGGTTGTAGACAGTGTTATAATACCTGTGTGTGCTGCTTCTGGTGTAGAAGTTGGAACTGAAAAGGTATTTGGTTTGGCTCAAAAGAATACGTTACCTATTATATTTTTTATCAACAAAATGGATAGAGAAAATGCCGATTATTTTAAAACGTTAAACCAATTAAGGGAAAAATTTGGTAATAAGGTTATTCCACTGACATTTCCTATTGGAAGTGAGCAAAGTTTTAAAGGCTATGTAGATGTTCTTACTCAAAAAGCATACGTTTACAATGAAAAAGGGGCAAAGGAGACAGAAGTACCGTCAGAGTTAATGGATAAAGTTTTATCGGCCAAAGAGGAATTAATTGAGAACATTGCTGAAAACGATGAAACTTTAATGGAAAAGTACTTTGGAGGAGAAGAATTTACACAAGAAGAAATAAAAGAAGGAATCAAAAACAGCATAAGAATCGGCGAATTAATGCCTGTTTTATGCGGTTCAAGCCTTAAAAATATTGGAACAGATAAATTATTAGATGTTATTGTGGAATATTTGCCATCACCTCTGGATATAGAAAAAGAAGGAGAAAAAGTCAGTGAAAATGGTCCAGTAGCCGCATTTGTATTTAAAACTATAGCAGATCCTTATGTGGGTAGAGTATCTATTTTTAAGGTTATATCAGGTACATTAACTTCTGATTGTGTGCTTCTTAACTCAAATAATAAGATGCAAGAGAAAATAAGCCAGCTTTTTATTTTAAGAGGTAAAAAACAAATACCTATGTCAAAACTTGTAGCAGGAGATATAGGAGCAGTTGCAAAGCTTCAATATACCATGACAGGTGATACTTTATGTGACACGTCTAAACCTGTGACATTAGCACCTATCGATTTCCCACAGCCTACACTTTCACTTGCTATCGAACCTAAATCCAAAGGGGATGAGGAAAAAATTAGCAATGGACTCCAAAGATTGCAAGAAGAAGATCCGACTTTTAAAGTTGAAAAAAATTTAGAGACGGGTCAGATGATAGTTTACGGAATGGGAGAGCAGCATATAGAAGTAATTTCTAAAAAGTTGATGAACAAGTTTGGAGTAGAATGCACCTTGACAGACCCAATTGTACCCTATAGGGAGACGATAAAAGGCAAAATCAAAGTAGAAGGAAAGCATAAAAAACAGACAGGTGGACACGGGCAATATGGTCACGTGTGGATTGAATTTGAGCCTAATCCCAACAGTGAATTTGAATTTGAAGATAAAATCTTTGGTGGAGCTGTTCCAAAACAGTACATTCCAGCAGTAGAAAAGGGTTTGAGAGAAAGCATGAAAGAGGGTGTGCTTGCTCGATATCCTGTAGTAAACATAAAAGCAACATTGGTGGACGGTTCTTATCATCCTGTTGACTCCTCTGAAATGGCTTTTAAAATTGCTGCATCTCTTGCGTTTAAAAAGGGAATGGAACAAGCAAATCCAGTTCTTTTAGAACCTATTATGAGAGTAGAAGTGGTTGTACCTGAAGAATACATGGGAGATATCATTGGGGATTTGAATAAGAGAAGAGGAAGAATTTTAGGAATGGAGTCGAAAGACAATTTAGAAGTAATCACAGCAGAAGTACCTTTGGCTGAAATGAATAGATATGCGACGGATTTAAGGTCTTTGACACAGGCAAGAGGAGATTTTAAAATGGCTTTTGCAAGATATGAGGAAGCTCCACCTAATGTTGCACAAAAGATAATAGAAGAAAGAAAGAAAATAAAAGAAAAGGAAAAATAAAGCCTGTCTTTGCAGGCTTTTAGACTGTATACAAACTTTCGGAAATAGGATATTTTGCATAAGGCACGACTTGTGACAAAGCGTTAACAAAACTTAGCGAGACCGAGGGCGGAGGCAGGGCCGAAGCCAAGGATGGCGGAGGCGGGCACCTGAGACAGGAGGTCGAATGTGCCCGGGACCCTGCCGGAACCCGAAGGTCAAGCTTAGTTTTGTCGCTTTGGAACATCGGAGTGACGATGCAAAATATCCTATTTTAAAAAATTTTTACTTTGTCAACAAGCTGAAAGCCTGTCTTTGCAGGCTTTATTTTTATTGCAGTTAATAACTTTTTTCTAAAAGTTATTTAAGGTATAATATAAGAAAATACGTGTAATAGAGGAGGACTTTATGAATATAAGAGAAGAAACTTTAAAACTCCATAAAAAAAATAAAGGCAAACTGGAAATTGTAAGCAAAGTAAAAATAAAAACTGATGAAGATTTAGCTTTAGCCTATACTCCTGGTGTTGCAGAGCCTTGTAAGGAGATACATAAAAATAGTGATTTAGTATATGACTATACTGCAAAGAGCCACATGGTTGCGGTTGTAACAGATGGTTCAGCTGTTTTGGGTTTAGGCAACATAGGGCCACAAGCAGCTCTTCCTGTTATGGAAGGAAAAGCAGTTTTATTTAAAGAATTTGGAGGCGTTGATGCAGTACCTATATGTCTTGCTACTCAAGATGTTGAAGAAATTATAAAAACTGTGGTGAACATTTCACCTGCTTTCGGTGGTATAAATCTTGAAGATATTTCTGCACCTCGTTGTTTTGAAATAGAAAGAAGGTTAGATGAAATTTTGGATATACCTGTTTTTCATGACGACCAGCATGGAACGGCAGTTGTAACTTTGGCTGCTTTAATAAATGCTTTAAAAATTGTAGAAAAAGAATTAAAAGAAGTTACTGCCGTTGTAAATGGTGCTGGAGCGGCAGGAATTGCAATTACTAAATTTTTAATAAAAGCGGGTATAAAAGATGTAATAGTTTGCGATAGAAGTGGTATCATATATGAAGGAAGAGAAGACAAAGACTTCTCTAAAAAAGAAATTGCAAAAATATCAAATAAAGGAAAATTAAAAGGGACTTTGAAAGATGCTTTAAAAGGAGCTGATGTGTTTATTGGGGTATCAGCACCTAATGTATTAAATAAAGAAATGATAAAAACAATGGCAAAAAAACCAATAGTTTTCGCGTTAGCCAATCCAGTGCCTGAAATATATCCTAATGAAGCAAAAGAGGCAGGAGCTTATGTAGTAGGTACTGGTAGATCTGATTTTCCAAACCAAATAAATAATGTGTTGGCTTTTCCAGGTATATTTAGAGGGGCATTAGAAGTTAGGGCTACTACAATTAACGAGGAGATGAAAATTAGTGCTGCTTATTCTATTGCCCAAACTGTTTCAGAAAGCGAACTTGATCCGAAGTATGTAATTCCAAAGCCCTTTGATAAAAGAGTTCTTAAAAATGTAGCAATAGCAGTTGCGAAAGCGGCAATAGAGACAGGGGTAGCGAGAGTCAACTTAGATTTAAAAGAGTTTGAAAAAAGTTTTAATAAATAATAAAGTAAGCAAGAGGTGGAAAGATGTGAATAAACGTCAAAAATTTTTCAAGGGAAAGCTATATAAATCTGTAAGAGGAAATTTTTTTGAAGAAGAAACTTACGAAAATACAGATAGAAAAAATTTAAAGGGAAAAAGCAATTTTTCATCTCTTATAAATCAACAAGACCATCAAGAACTGGCAGATGAAGGGGAAGAAATCTATGAAAATGAGTGAAAAATGGTGAAAATTTTAGAATATAAGAGATATTTTTATTATTTGATGAAAATATTAGAATAAATCACTTACTTTAGTGTGAAAAAGCTATTGACGAGAGGATAAAAAAATGTAAAAATATATTCGAAGGTCAAAGAAAGTCAAAGTAAAAGTAAGAGACGTGGTGATGGAAATGGCAAGGCTTAGTGATTTGATTGAAAATTTTATAAAAGAACTAATGGAAGAAGCTGGTAAACATTATATAGAAATTCAAAGAAATGAATTAGCAAATGTTTTTAATTGTGCCCCATCTCAAATAAACTATGTGTTAGAGACGCGTTTTACTATTGACAGAGGATACATCATAGAAAGTAAAAGAGGTGGCGGAGGTTATATAAAAATTTATAAAACTTCTATATCAAACAATTGGATAAATAAAATAATAGAAAGCATAGGAGATAATATTTCGGAGAGTAAAGCAAGGCATTACATTGATGCTCTTTTAGACCATAATATTATAACTTCCAGGGAAGCAGCTTTGATGAAAGCTGTAGTTAATGATAAAATTCTTCCTTTTTCTCAAGAGGATAAAAATATGTTGCGAGCATTACTACTTAAGGCAATGCTTATAGAAATTGCTCGCAACAAGTAAGGGAGGGAATTTTTATGATGTGTGATAAATGCAAAATAAGGCCTGCTACAGTTCATTTCACTAAAATAGTAAACGGAGTAAAAACTGAAACGCATTTGTGTGACCAGTGCGCAGCAGAAGAGGGAATTTTAAATACAGAAGTTTTTTCAACTTTTACACCTTTTTCAGTTCAAAATTTATTGTCAGGTTTAATGGACTTTTTGCCTGGAATAGATGACTTTACAAAAAAGCCTTTAAAGTGTAGTCGCTGTGGCATGACTTATGAAGATTTCAAAAAAATTGGAAGATTAGGGTGTAGTTTCTGTTATGATGCTTTTGCTGAGGAACTGGCTCCTCTGATGAGGAGAATACACGGCAGTACAGAACACAGAGGAAAAATTCCTAAAAAAGCCGGGGGTAGAATGAGAGTAAAAAGAGAAATTGAGGAACTAAAGTTACAATTAGAAAAAGCTGTTAAAGAAGAAGCTTATGAAAAAGCAGCAGAACTAAGAGATAAAATCAGAGAATTGGAGAAAGAATTAGGAAAGTAGGTGACAAAGATGTTTAAATATGATAAAGATGTGGTTTTGTCTAGTAGAATTAGACTTGCTCGAAACATCAAAGATATTCCTTTTCCTACTATTATGACAGAAGAGCAAGGACGCAAGGTTATAGATTTAGTTAGAAAGGCTATATTAGGAAGTAATACTATTTTGTCTACCCAATTTGTAGAATACGACATGAAGAAATTGACCCCTATTGACAGGCAATCACTTGTAGAAAAACACCTTATAAGCCCTGACCTTTCACAAAATACAAAGAGTGGTTATGTACTTATAAAAGATGACAATACAGTAAGCATAATGGTCAATGAAGAGGACCATCTTAGAATACAATGCATATTAGAAGGATTAAAGCTTAATGAAAGCTGGGATACTGCGGATAAAGTTGACGATTTGATTGAAGAAACTATCGACTATGCCTATGATGAAAAGATAGGTTATTTGACTTCTTGTCCTACTAACGTAGGCACAGGGATACGAGCCTCAGTCATGGTTCATCTTCCCGCTCTTACTATCACTGGGCAAATAAGCAATATTTTGAATTCTGCTTCCAAAATAGGTATGGCAGTAAGAGGAATATACGGAGAAGGTACACAAGCTTTGGGAGATATTTATCAAATTTCCAATCAAGTCACTCTTGGCCAAAGTGAAAGAGAAATAATTGAAAATATTGAAGGAGTGGCAAGACAAATTATCTCTAGCGAAAGAAAAGCCAGAGAGGACCTATACAAAAAACAAAGAATTCAAATAGAAGATAGAGTAGGAAGAGCCTATGGAATTTTATCTCATGCAAAAATAATGTCTACCAAGGAATACATGACTTTAATGTCTGATGTGAGATTAGGGGCAGTTTTGGGAATATTAGATGTGGACATAAATAGAATTGATATTCTCACTACGCATATACAACCAGCTAATTTACAAAAAATTTATGGAATTCAGTTAGATCCCTATGAAAGAGATGTGAAAAGGGCAGAATATATAATAAGTCAAATAAACAGAAAAGATAATTTGTAGGAGGTGTTTGATATGGCAATGTTTGGAAGATTTACAGAAAGAGCTCAAAAAGCTCTTTATTTGGCACAGGAGGAAGCGAGGTCTTTTTATCATAATTATGTAGGGACAGAGCATATTTTATTGGGATTATTAAAAGAAAATGAAGGTATAGCAGCAAGAACTTTAAAAAAATTAGGAGTAACTTATGAAACTACAAGAGAAAAGGTACTATCTTTGATTGGAATGGGAAATATCCCGGGTGACGTGGTAGGATATACACCACGGGCTAAAAGGGTATTGGAATTGAGTCTTAGTGAGGCAAGAAGATTTAATACCAGCTATATTGGAACCGAGCACATTTTATTAGGGATTTTAAGAGAGGGTGAAGGAGTCGCTGTACGAATTTTAATGGAACAAGGTATAGATTTCAATAGAGTGAGAGAGGAGATTGTAAAGATGCTTAACGAAGAGCCTTCAGGAGGACCTGCAAAGGCAACAAAGGTTAAAAATACAAATACCCCTACTCTAAATCAATTTGGAAGAGATTTGACCGAGCTTGCAAGAGATGGTAAACTTGACCCTGTAATAGGAAGAGAAAAAGAGATTGAAAGAGTTATACAGATTCTGAGCAGGAGGACAAAAAATAATCCTGTCCTAATAGGTGAACCGGGTGTTGGTAAAACTGCTATTGTAGAAGGACTTGCTCAAAAGATTGTAGAAGGTGAAATTCCTGAAATTTTGAAAGATAAAAGAGTTGTAACTTTAGACATGGCTTCTATGGTAGCAGGTACAAAATATAGAGGCGAATTTGAAGATAGGTTAAAAACAGTATTAAATGAGGTTATAAAGGCAGGAAATGTGATACTATTTATAGATGAGATGCACACTTTAATTGGAGCAGGTGCAGCGGAAGGTGCAATAGATGCATCAAACATTTTAAAACCGGCACTTGCAAGAGGTGAAATTCAAGTAGTTGGAGCAACTACTTTGGAGGAATACAGAAAATATGTAGAAAGAGACCCTGCATTAGAAAGAAGATTCCAACCAATAATTGTAGATGAACCAACTGTGGAAGAGACTATTGAAATATTGAAAGGATTAAGAGATAAATATGAAGCCCATCATAGAGTTAAAATTACTGATGAAGCTTTAGAGGCAGCGGCTAGACTTTCCCACAGATATATTGCAGATAGATTTTTACCTGACAAAGCTATTGACTTAATAGATGAAGCTGCTTCGCGCGTAAGGTTGAAGACAGTGACTGCACCTCCAGAGATAAAAGAATTGGAAGATAAAATCAATGACCTCATAAAAGAAAAGGAAGAAGCGATAAAGACTCAAGAGTACGAAAAAGCTGCGAAAATAAGAGATGAAGAACAAAAATTAAGAGAAGAATTGGAAAAATTAAAAGCCAAATGGCAACAAAATTCTCTTTCTAATGAAAAAAGTGTGGGACCAGAAGAAATTGCACAAGTTGTATCTCTGTGGACAGGAATACCTGTAAAAAAATTGGCTGAAGAAGAATCAGAAAGGCTGTTACATTTAGAAGAGATATTGCATGAAAGAGTCATAGGGCAAGATGAAGCTGTAGAAGCAGTAGCAAGGGCTATAAGAAGGGCAAGAGTGGGCTTAAAAGATCCAAAAAGACCAATAGGTTCGTTTATCTTCTTGGGTCCTACTGGAGTTGGTAAAACAGAACTTACAAAGGCTTTGGCAGAAGCACTTTTTGGCGATGAAAATGCCATGATTAGGCTTGATATGTCAGAGTATATGGAAAGGCATACCGTCTCAAAACTTATTGGTTCACCTCCAGGATATGTAGGATTTGAAGAAGGTGGACAATTAACAGAAAAAGTAAGAAGAAAGCCCTATTCAGTAATCTTGCTGGATGAAATTGAAAAGGCCCATCCTGACGTGTTTAACATTCTCCTTCAAATATTAGAGGATGGAAGACTCACTGATTCAAAAGGTAGGACTGTAGACTTCAAAAATACCGTTATAATCATGACATCAAACGTAGGAGCAGAATTGCTAAAAAAACAAGCTACTTTAGGATTTATGCCACAAGAAAAAGAAGATAAAGCTTCTCATGAGAAGGTAAAAGAGACATTAATGGCAGAATTAAGAAAGACCTTTAGACCTGAATTCTTAAATAGGGTGGATGAAATAATTGTATTCCATCAGTTGACAAAAGAAGACATTGAAAAGATTGCTGATATAATGATGAAAGAATTGAATGATAGATTAAAAGAGAACAATATTAAACTGGAGTTTACCCCTGAAGGTAAAGAGGAAATTATTAAACAAGGATATGATCCAAACTACGGTGCAAGGCCTTTAAGAAGAGTTATACAAAGGATTGTAGAGAATCAATTGTCTGAACTTATGTTGCAGGGGAAAGTAAAACCTGGAGATGAGCTTATAGTGACTGCAAAAGATGGAAAAATAGAGTTTGTGAAAAAAGATGCGGTTCAAAAGACTTAGCCTCGAGCTAAGTCTTTTTTTACTTAAAGATAATATATATATTCAGTAGAAGTATTTGAAGAAGGTGTGAGCATATGGAAAAAGATAGGTTTTATACTGTAAGAGGTTACCAAATTCGTTTCCAGAAGAGAAAACAACTTACCCCAGCAATGGAAGACTATATAGAAATGATCTATAGAGAAAGTCTTAAAAGTCCCTATACCCGTGTAAATCTTCTTTCTGAGCTTTTAAATGTAAAAGCTCCTTCAACTACTAAAATGCTTCAGAAATTAAAAGAATTTGGGCTTGTGGAGTATCAAAAATATGGGGTGGTAGGTTTAACAGAAAAAGGCAAAGAAATGGGTAAGTTTTTATTGGATAGGCATTCTACTGTAGAGGAATTTTTAAAAAATTTAGGGGTTAAAGAGAGATTGTTAGAACAGACAGAATTAATTGAACACAATATATCTATTGAAACGTTAGAAAAAATGAGAAAATTTAATAGGTTTTTAAAAGAAAATCCAGAAATAAAAGAAAAGTATCAAAAAAGTAACCCGTAAATGTGGGTTGTCAGCCTTTTGAAGAAGTATTAATGGATTTTAGTAGCTTTAAAAAGGAATTTATAAGGTACAATGAGCAAAAGCTTGCAGATTATAAGCCTATTAGTGTATGCGAAATTTTAATTTATGTTGTACAAAAAAATATATTGACATTTGGTTAAGTAAAATATACAATAATATTAAAAGTAAGCGCAAGCGATTGCAACACTGTTGCAATTAAGCGCTTTTAAAAAATACATTTCAAGAAAGCGATTGCTGTAATATATTAGCAATTACTTGTAAGATAGAATTAATACTGGTGGTAGCTTTCTAATCACATTTATGGAGGTGCTATCATTCTATTATATAGATAGATATAAAGGGGGTGAAGAGCCAGATTCAAAAGAACGATGGAATGAATAAAATAGAATCAAATACTTTTGAGCTAAAAATTTTTTGACAACACAAGAAAACGTTTTACATTTTTGCTAAAAGATTTATTCAAGCCATTAACACAAAAAATTAAAAAAAGAGGTGTGGATATTCATGAAAAAGTATTTATGGCTGATTTTAATACTTGTAATATTTATGACTTTCACTGCTTGTGCGCCTGAAAGTCAGTCTAGTACACCACAACCAAGTGAGGTCAATAAAGATGGACAATTGTTACCAGAACCGGGTGCAAAATTGCTCGTCTGGGAAAGTGAAGGTCCGGAGGGAGAATTCATTCAGTATGCAGCGAAGAAATTTACTGAAAAATATGGTGTTGAAGTGGTGTATGAACCCGTTACTCATACGGATGCTCCCGGAAAACTAGCTACAGATGGCCCGGCAGGAATTGGTGCCGATGTATTTGCAGCACCTCATGATAAAACCGGAGAGCTGGTGGCTTCAGGTCTAATTCAAGAAAACGATCTTTTTGCAGACCGAATTCGAAATGAGTTCATGCAAGGAGCGGTGGATGCAGTTTCTTTCCAAGGAGTTGTGTACGGATATCCAACAGGAATTGAAACTTATGCCTTGTTTTACAATAAGGAATATGTAAAAGAGCCACCTAAAACTTATCAGGATATTGTCGAATTTGCAAAGGAATTTAATGACCTTGCATCAAATCGATTTGGGTTTATGTGGGATGTAGGAAATGCATATTACTCCCATAGTTTTGTAGCAGGATATGGTGGTTATGTCTTTGGAAAGGGAGGAACAGATAAGGATGACATTGGTTTAAACTCAAAAGAAGCAGTTGAAGGTGCCAAATTTTTAGTTTCTCTTAAGGAGATTCTACCTCTAAAGAGCGATGATACCAATTATCAAGTCATGGATGGCATGTTTAAAGAAGGTAAGGCCGCTATGATAATAAATGGACCATGGGCAGTAAGGGGCTATCAGGAGGCAGGTGTTGATTTTGGTATTGCACCACTTCCGTTGTTGCCAAACGGTGAACATCCTGCAAGTTTTTCTGGTGTTCGTACCATGTTTGTAAGTGCTTATACGAAATATCCTAATGCTGCAAAACTATTTGCTGATTTTATTACTTCAGAAGAAATGCTACTGAAACGTTATGAAATTACAAAGCAGATTCCTCCAATGAAGTCATTAATGAACGCAGATATCATTAAAAGCGATCCCTATGCGGCACCTTTCCTGGAGCAAGCACAGTTTGCTGTGCCGATGCCTTCCATCCCTCAAATGGGGGTTGTCTGGGAGCCGTATGCCAGGGCGTTTCAGGTTATGTGGAATGATGGTGTAGACCCGCAAAAAGCACTGGATGAAGCTGTTCAGACAATAAAAGATGCAATTGCCATACAGTAAATATTTATCTAGTTATCTAGTCATTTGCATCTGCAAATGACTAGATTTTTCTAAAAAGATGGGAGGGAAAAGCATGAGAAGATCCAAAAAAGCAGCATTACTTTCTGCATTATTTATGGGACTTGGACAGCTATATAACCGAGAAATTGTCAAGGGCATTTTGATTGCCATTATTGGCATTATTATTGTCATTAATATTCCATATTTTCTTTACGCCTATTGGGGCCTGATAACACTAGGAGAACAGCCTTTACACTATGTGAACGGAATTGCCCAGGGAGATCATTCCATATTTTTATTGATACAGGGTATTATAGCGGTTTTAGTTACACTTGTTATTTTAATAATTTATATATTAAATATTGTTGATGCCTTAAAAACCGGGGAGGCGAGGGAACAAGGCGAAAAGCCTATGGGCATAGGTGATTTTATCAAACATATTTCTCATAAATATTTTCCTTATTTTTCTTTAAGTCCTTTATTTATTTTAATATTGTTTTTTACCGTACTGCCGATTTTATTTACCATTTCCATCGCTTTTACCAATTATTCTGCTCCTAATCATTTACCTCCCAGAAACCTAGTAGACTGGGTAGGTTTTACAAATTTTAAGAATTTGGTAAATTTAAAAATATGGAAAAATACTTTTATTGGGGTAGGCATTTGGACCGTTATATGGGCGGTATTGGCAGCCTTGACCAGTTATTTTGGAGGGTTATTACTGGCTTTATTGATTAACTCCTCGGAAGTTCGCTTAAAGAAGTTTTGGCGAACCATTTATATATTACCCTATGCAATACCGGGGTTCATTTCTATCCTGATTATGCGATTAATGTTTACGGGATTAGGGCCAGTCAACAGTTTTCTGGTAAAGCTGGGATTTGAACGAATACCGTGGTTGACCAATTCTACAATGGCAAAGCTGGTGGCGATTCTGGTGAATATATGGCTGGGAGCTCCTTACTTCATGGCGTTAATGTCAGGGACATTGACCAATATTCCTAGTGATTTGTATGAAGCAGCAGAGATTGACGGAGCTACTTCAAGCCAAAAATTTTGGAAAATTACTCTGCCATTGGTGTTGCATGCCACAACACCGCTATTGATTTTAAGTTTTACCCATAACTTCAATAACTTTACGCTGATTTACCTTTTAACCAATGGAGGCCCTGCAAATCCTGCATATCGCTATGCAGGACATACAGATATTTTAATTTCCTGGATTTACAAGCTAACCATAGAACAAAATCAATATCACATGGCTTCTGTTATATCCATTATTATGTTCATTGTTATCGCCACTATATCTACTTTAACCTTTAGCAAGACAAAGTCTTTCAGGGAGGAGGACATGATACAATGACAGTGAAATTTAATGAAAATCAACTGACAACGGGAATGAAGTCGCCAAAAAAAAGGATTACTCTTGTTGATATGATCCGTAAAGCATGCATTTATAGTCTTCTTGTTGTCATTAGTCTTATTGTTATTATTCCTATACTATGGATCATTGGTTCTTCCTTAAGTCCAGGCGACAGTTTGTTTAGCTCTACCTTGATACCCAAAAATCCCAGCTTGATTCATTACCGTAATTTGCTCACTAACTCGGATTTTCCCCTGTGGTATAAAAATACGTTGAAAATTGCAACAATTAACATGGTTGTATCAGTTTTTTTATCCACCAGTTCTGCGTATGTATTTTCGCGATACCGGTTTAGGGGAAGAAAGCCAACATTGATGGTAATGCTGGTGCTTCAAATGTTTCCGAGTTTTCTGGCTATGACAGCCATTTACGTATTGCTACTGCAATTAGGATTATTAGACACTCATCTTGGATTAATTCTTGTTTATGCTACTGGCCAAATACCTTATAACACATGGGTGGCAAAAGGGTATTTTGACGGGATTTCACGCAGTATGGACGAAGCTGCAAAAATTGACGGGGCATCCAATTTTACAATATTTTATAAAATTATTTTACCTTTAGCAAAACCCATTATTACCTTCATAGCCTTAACCAACTTTACCGGACCATGGATGGACTTTGTGCTACCAAAATTAATTCTTCGCAGTGCTGACAAAAAAACCCTGGCAATGGGATTATATGACATGGCCGTCAATCAACACAATACAAAATTTACTGTTTTTGCAGCCGGAGCTGTGTTGGTAGCTATTCCCATTACATTGCTATTTATCTATCTCCAAAAACATATTGTGGAGGGACTAACAAAAGGAGCAGTAAAAATCTAATACTTTAAAACAGATTAAGCCTATAGCGTAGAGGTTAAATTTGGCTAAAAATGAGACTTTAAAGGCTTAATTGACTAATCACAAAATATTGAAATAGGGGGATGACCTGTGGCTGCTTTAATTAAGAAAAAAAATTTAAGTGTTTTAGTGGTCGTGATAATACTGCTGGTTTTCTTTTTCAGTTTTCAGCCGGTTACTGCCGAAGCCACGAGTACTGGAGGATTAGGCCCTGTAACGCCAAAGGATACTATTTATCAAATTATTACAGATCGGTTTTATGATGGTGATCCATCAAACAATATTCCTCCAGGTTTCGATCCTACACTTTTTGACGGAACAGGAACTGACTTGAAGCTGTATCAAGGAGGTGATTGGAAGGGAATTATTGAGAAAATTCCTTATTTAAAAGAAATGGGCATTACAGCAGTTTGGATTTCTGCTCCTTATGCCAATCGTGATACGGTAATTGAAGATTATCATCCGGACGGCAGCGTCGACAGGTGGACCAGTTTTCACGGATATCATGCTAGAAACTATTTTGCTACTAATAAGCATTTCGGAGAAATGCAGGATTTTATTGCATTGAGGGATGCTCTCCACAGCAACGGAATAAAACTGGTTATTGACTTTGTATCAAATCATAGTAGCAGATGGCAAAATCCTACATTAAACTATCAGCCGGAAGATGGAAGATTGTACGAACCTGACAAAGATGAAAATGGAAATTATGTATTTGACAGTAATGGAAATCCGGCAGATTATAACGGAGACGGAATAGTTGAAAATTTATTGGCTGATCCACACAATGATATTGATGGTTTTTTCCACGGATTAGGGGATCGAGGAGATGATACTACTAGATTTGGGTATCGTTACAAGGATTTGGGTTCTCTGGCAGATTATTCTCAGGAGAATCCCGGGGTGGTGGAACATCTAGAAAAAGCTGCAATATTTTGGAAATCAAAAGGTATAGATGGTGTACGTCATGATGCAACTCTTCATATGAATCCAGCTTTCGTTCAAGGGTTTAAAGATGCGATTGATTCTGCACCGGGGGGACCTCTTACTCATTTTGGAGAATTTTTTATCGGACGTCCAGATCCTAAATATGAAGAATATCGTACCTTTCCTGATCGAACTGGGGTTAATAATTTAGATTTTGAATACTATCGTGCAGCGACCAATACTTTTGGTTATTTTTCTGAAACCATGAGAGACTTTGGTGAAATGATGATAAAAACCAGCAATGATTATATTTATGAAAATCAAGCGGTTACCTTTATCGATAATCATGATGTAACCCGGTTTAGATATATACAGCCAAATGACAAACCTTATCATGCAGCGTTGGCAGTCTTAATGACATCCCGTGGGATACCTAATATATATTATGGTACCGAACAATACTTATATCCTGCAGATGACAGTGATATTGCCGGAAGAATGTTCATGCAGACATCAACTTCCTTTGATCAAACCACAACAGCTTATAAGCTGATACGCAAACTTTCTGATTTGAGAAGAAGCAATGAAGCTGTTTCTTACGGTACAACAGAAATACTTTACAGTACAGATGATGTATTAGTTTTCAAGCGGCAATTTTACGACAAACAAGTAATTGTTGCCGTAAATCGACAACCCGATAGAAGTTTTGATGTACCGGATTTAAATACCACACTGCCTGTAGGAACCTATCATGACGTACTCGAGGGATTACTATACGGAAAATCCATGTCGGTAGTGGAGGAAAATGGTCAGCTTAAAATTAAAGGCTTTACCCTGTCGGGAGGAGAAGTAAACGTTTGGTCGTATAATCCTTCCCTGGGGACAGAAATTCCAAGGATAGGCGATGTCATTTCTACAATGGGTCGTCCAGGTAATCTAATTTATATCTATGGAACTGGTCTTGGAGGCAATGTTACGGTGAAATTTGATACAACATTGGCTCAAGTAGTATCCAATAGTAATGAAATGATTATTGCGGTTGTTCCCAATACACCGGGAATTAAGAACATTACGGTGGAAAAAGGAAACTATACCAGTAATCCTTTCCGCTATCATGTGTTATCTGGTGATCTGGTTCAGGTGATATTTAAAGTAAATGCAACAACAGAATGGGGCCAAAATATTCATATTGTTGGAAATTTGCCGGAACTTGGGAATTGGGATCCTACTCTGTCGACAGAAGCGATGATGTGCCCCAATTACCCCGAATGGTTTTTGCCGGTGAGTGTTCCAATGGGGACAACATTTGAGTTTAAATTTATTAAAAAAGACAGTAACGGGAATGTTATATGGGAAAGTGGTGAAAATCGTATCTTTACTTCTCCTAATATATCCACCGGAACCGTTGATACACCACTATACAATTGGAGGGATTGATAGCACTATTCCTCGGACTTGTAGGTAAAGTCTAAGAAATCCTGAATAATAAAAGGGATTTCTTGATTCAATTATTACCCCAAGACAACTTAGTAAGAAAAATAAAAAAGCAGTTGATTTTGATTTCACTATAAGAAGCAATAAAGCACAAATTCATAAATGTTGTTTGTTTTTACATGCATGGCAACCCGTTAATGCGGGTTGTTTTTTATGTAACAGGACAAAAATGAAACACATATTTTAAATAAGGTAAATAAATTTAGTTTTGTCTAAAATGGAGGGAGTTAATTTGGAAAATCATGAGACTATCATAGCGACTGAAAAACTTTTTTCTCTCTCTCATATTTTTAAAAAGGTTTTAAAATATTTCGGACCGGCTTTTGTGATAAGTGTTGCCTATATTGACCCAGGAAATTTTGCTACAAATATAAGTGGAGGTTCTACATTTAATTATCATTTAATATGGGTAATACTTTGGAGCAATATTATGGCCATTTTTTTGCAAGTCATGGCTGCGAAATTAGGAATCGCAACGGGACGTAATCTGCCAGAAATGTGTAGTTTGGTTTTTAAACGAAAAGTCAATTGGGTCTTGTGGATAGCAGCAGAATTAGCGGCTATGGCTACAGATTTGGCGGAATTTTTAGGCGGTACTTTGGGATTATATTTGCTTTTTCGTATACCTCTTATGTATGCAGGACTTTTGACAGGATTTATAACTTTTATTATTGTATACTTAGAAAAATATGGGCAAAAATTAGTTGAAATGGTTATTTTTTCATTAATATCAATTATTAGCTTTTCTTACGCTTTTGAACTTTTTTTAGCAAAACCAGATTGGGGAAAAGTATTGTATCATACTGTGATTCCTTCTATTCCAAATAGAGAAGCTTTGTTAATAGCGGTCGGAATATTAGGAGCTACAGTAATGCCCCATGTGATTTATTTGCATTCCCAGTTAGTTCAATATAGAAATAAGGGGAATACATTAGAAGAAAAAAAAGAACACTTAAGAATGGAAAAAATAGATATTTTTGTGGCAATGAATATAGCATTTATAATAAATGCGGCTATGCTAATAGTTTCGGCGGCTGTTTTTTATAAAAATGGAATAGTGGTAGAGTCTATTGAAGAAGCTCATATGTCATTAAAACCATTGTTAGGTCCCTTATCCAGCTGGGCTTTTGGAATAGCGCTTTTGGCCTCTGGTTTATCTTCTTCTGCAGTAGGTACAATGGCAGGGCAGACTATAATGAAGGGCTTTGTAGATTTGGATATTCCATTAAATTTACGAAGACTTATAACCATGATGCCAGCCTTAATAATAATTTTATTGGGAATTGATCCTTTTAAAACCCTTATTATAAGCCAAGTGATTTTGAGCTTTGAACTTCCTATGGCTATAATCCCAATGCTTTTGATTACTTCTCAAAAAAAGTTTATGGGTGAATTTATAAATACACCTATTGAAAAAATTATTGGTATAATTGTGGCTTCCGTTATAATCTTTTTAAATGGGCTGCTTCTGTATTTCACTTTTATGGGAGGTGCATAAAAGTGTGATATAATTAAAAGAGAATTCTGCGAAAGATAGAAAGATGGTGGAGATATGGCCAAATCAAATACAAAATTTGTATGTAGAGAGTGTGGTTTTGAAAGTAGTAAATGGATGGGAAGATGTCCTAATTGTGAAAGCTGGAATTCTTTTGAGGAAGAAGTTATAGAGAATCTAAAAAATTTTAAAATAACTAAAAATACATCTCAAATATATCTTCTTCAAGATGTAACTTTTTCAGAAGAGGAAAGGATAAGGACAGGGATTGAAGAGTTTGACAGGGTTTTAGGTGGCGGAATTGTAAAGGGGTCTCTTGTTTTGATAGGTGGTGACCCAGGAATTGGGAAGTCTACTTTGTTATTTCAGGTAGCAGGGAATATTTCTGATGAAAAAGTAGTTCTTTACGTGTCAGGAGAGGAATCAATTCAGCAGATTAAATTGAGAGCAGATAGAATTTTGAAAGAAAAACAGCGAATATATCTTTTGTGTGAGACAAATATAGAGGAGATAGAGAGAAAAATTAATGACATAAATCCAAATTTTGTTATTATTGATTCTATACAGACGATGTACACTGAGGAAAGTCAGACAATACCGGGTAGTATTTCTCAGATAAGGCAAGTGACTCAAAAGTTGATGGAGATTTCAAAGCAAAAAGACATAAGTATTTTTTTGATAGGACATGTTACAAAAGAAGGAGCAATAGCGGGACCTAAAGTTTTGGAACATATGGTAGACACGGTTCTATATTTTGAAGGAGATAGAACCCAGTCTTTTAGGGTATTGCGGGCTGTCAAAAACCGCTTTGGCGCAACTCACGAAATTGGAGTTTTTGATATGGAGGAGGATGGGCTCCGCGAAATACGAAATCCTTCTGAATTTATTCTTTCAAACAGGCCTAAAAATGTTCCGGGGACTGCGGTTGTGTCTTCCATTCAAGGGACGAGGCCAATTTTAATGGAAGTGCAGTCTTTGATATGTAAGACTAGTTTTGGAGTACCGAGAAGAATGGCTACTGGATTTGACTACAATCGCTTTATATTGCTTTTAGCAGTTATGGAAAAAAGACTTGGTATAAATCTTTCGCAATTTGATGCATATGTAAATGTGGCGGGAGGAATGAAAATTCAAGAACCAGCTGCTGACCTGGGGATAATTGTGTCTTCTCTTTCTGGATATTTTAATATACCTATTCCTGAAGATGTTTGTTTTATAGGAGAGGTGGGATTGACAGGAGAGGTTAGAGGAGTTAGTAATATAGATAAACGAATAAGTGAAGCACAAAAGATGGGATTTTCTCAAGTTTTTATCCCTGACATGAAGACAAAAGAGATAAAAAAGTTTGAGAATACAAAGATTACTAAAATAAGGGATATAAAGGAGATTGTGGATTTTTTAAAAAAAATAGAACAAAAAGCATCTCCATAGAAGAGATGCTTCAGACTGTAGACAAACTTTTGGAAAGGATTTTGTCGCTTTGGAACACTGGAGCTACGATGCAAAATATCTCCTTTAAAAAATTTTTGACTTTGTCAACAAATTAAAGCGTCTCCATAGAAGGGACGCTTATCATTTACAGCATATTAAATATACCCAAAGTATTTAATTCCTTATGTTTTTTAAGAAGTATATCGTAAAAATTAAGTCCCAAAACATTACACAGAGCGATTATGTAAAATACATTGTTGCCTATTTCTGCTTCTATTACCTCTTTACAGTTTTCACAAAGCTGACCTTCCAGATGGGTTTTAAAATATTTATGGGCTTCTTCTAAAGTTGCGTCAGGGGGAGTCTCTTGTTTGGTGGCATTTATCCTTATGCAACCGCACTCAGTTACTGATTTAGCAACAGCTCTATTTATACGGGCACTGCTTTCTTGTATTTTTGTAAGTATGTCCATTATACTTCTATGGCGTAAGAGATATTCGTCTACTGTATTTTGAAGGTCGTCTACAATAATATCTTTCATTTTTTGTCCACTCCCGTTCTATGAGTTTTTAAGGCTCTCCTTGCTTTTATTATAGACTTAAACTATTTCCATGTCAATATTTAGAATGGCATTTAAATACATTATATAGCATTAATGTAATTTTAATCTTTTGTTAAATTGACAATCCTTCTACATAAGTAGTATACTGTAATTGGCAGCCACATTATACGTGTAAAAATTGTGAAATATTTTTATTCCTTTCCCCAATTTTGCTTATAATAATGTGAAAAATAGCCAATAATAGAGATGGGAGGTGATAATATGTTGTATAAAATTATAAGAGGTGGAATTGGATTACTGGGAATGGCAGCGGGCTTTGAACTGACAAAGCTTTTGTTAAATCTTGTAAAAGATCAGAACTTTGTGCTTATACAATTAAATTATTTTTCAACGGTAATAGCTTATATTATAGGTACTTTAATGGGTGGAATTATATTTTATGTCATTTCTCCTAAATTTATAAAGTGGGGGAAAGACTTTGAACAGTGGCTGGAAGTGAAATTGCAGAATATGCCGATTGATGAAATTTTAATAGGGGCATTCGGGCTAATAGTAGGGCTTATTGTGGCTAATTTGCTGAGCGCGCCTCTTTATCCTATCTTAGTTGTAGGAAAAGTAGTGCCAATTCTTTTGAATTTGCTTTTGGGGTATTTGGGCATTAGAATTTCTTTAAAGAAAAAAGATGATATTTTAAATGTGTTTTCCTTTATGAAAAGGTTGGGACCGCAAAAGACTGTTAAAAACGAATACAATGGAATACCAAAAATTTTGGACACCAGTGTAATTATAGATGGTAGGATATTTGACATATGTAAGACAGGCTTTATTGAAGGACCTTTGATAATTCCGGCTTTTGTATTGGAGGAATTAAGACATATTGCAGATTCTTCAGATTCGTTAAAGAGAAATAGGGGTAGACGAGGACTAGATGTTTTAAATAAGATACAAAATGAGTTAAATATTAAAGTGGAAATTGTAGATAAGGAAATTGATGCGGCAGAAGTAGATACAAAACTTTTGAAACTTGCCCAAATGTTAAAGGGTAAAATAATAACTAATGATTATAATTTAAACAAAGTAGCAGAGTTTCACAGGGTCCCTGTTTTAAACATAAATGAGCTTTCCAATGCGGTAAAACCAATTGTTCTTCCGGGAGAAGAAATGGTGGTGCAAGTTATTAAAGATGGGAAAGAGGCCGGACAAGGAGTTGCTTATTTGGACGATGGCACGATGATTGTAGTAGACGGTGGCAAAAAATTCATAGGTAATACCATAGAAGTGCTTGTTACTAGTGTTTTGCAAACTGCTGCAGGAAGGATGATATTTGCAAAGCCTAAACAGGCAGAACAAGAAAAGGCTATATGAAAAACGCAGGGAAACCTGTGTTTTTTTATGTGAAAATGATATAATTGGAGTGTCCATTATTTTACTTGTGAGGTAGAGAAAATGAATGTAAGTGCGGTAATAGTAGCGGCAGGCAAGGGCATTAGGATGGGTCACACAGTAAATAAAGTGTACCTTCCTATAGCCGGAAAACCAGTTTTGTATTATTCTCTCAAAACCTTTGATGAAATTGATTGGATTAAAGAAATTGTTGTTGTTGTATCAAAGGAAGAAATAGAATACTGCAAAGAAAATGTAATAAAAAGGTATTTTTTCAAAAAACCAGTTAAATTAGTTGAAGGAGGTAGTGAGAGGCAATATTCTGTTTATAATGGAATTATAAACACAGAGAGAAATTGCGAAATTATAACAATTCATGATGGAGCAAGGCCTTTAATTGAGAAAGAAGTAGTTTTAAAAGCTTTAAAAGAAGCTTATTTGTATAAAGCAGTTGCATTGGGAGTACCTGTGAAAGATACTATAAAAGTGGTTGATGAAAAAAATTTTATTTTAAATACTCCTGATAGAAAATATTTATGGGCAATTCAAACTCCTCAGGTATTTGAAAGGAATTTGATTATTAAAGCTCATCAAAAGGCACTTGAAGATGGTTTTTTAGGGACAGATGACACAGTGTTAGTGGAGAGATTGGGTTATAAAGTGAAAGTAGTTGAAGGAGATTATAGAAATATAAAAATAACTACGCCAGAGGATTTGATTGTGGCAGAAGCCTTCTTGAAAAATAACGTTTTATAAAAATCCTCATATAATTTAATAGAGAATTTTCTATTAAGTTATATGAGGGTGATTGTATGGATACCCCTGTAGTTTTTGTGCACGGGATATTTGGCTCTATTTTTACTCCAACTCCTTTGGGGAAAATATGGAGTTTTGGCCCTGCGTCACATGCTTATAGCCCTTTTATAGAAAATTTGGGCAAGTTAGGCCTAGTAGAAGGGAAAAATCTATTTATATGTTATTATGAATGGTGGAAAAGAGTGCCGGATTCTGTTGATACCCTTAAACTGACTATTGAAGAGGCGAAAGCTAAGACTGGCAGCCCTAAAGTAGATTTGATATGCCATAGCATGGGAGGACTTTTGGCAAGAAGTTATATTCAAAGCGATAAGTATCAATTTGATGTGGGTAGATTGATATTTTTAGCTACTCCCCATTTTGGAGCGACAAATGCTTATTATGGTTGGGAAGGGGGGACTGTGCCTCCAGAGGATGATGATTTTATAAATTTACTCTTTAAAGGGTTCTTGTGGATATTTTCAAAAATTAAAGGAGAGAGTGACGCTATCACTGTTATTAGAAAATATATCCCTTCTGTAAAAGACTTAATGCCTTCTCGCGAATATGGAAATTATATTTTTATGTATCCTACTCGATATGATAAAATTTTGTTTAAAAATGTTGAGTATATGAAAGTTATAAATGAGTTTTTGAATAGTCTAAATGAACAGGTAGGAGTTTTATACGACAGAGTCAAGAAAATCTATGTTTTTTCAGGAGATGGAATATATACTAATAAGTTTATTCAGGTAGAAAAACCGGTAAGTGACATAGTATGGCCAGACGGCAAACCAGTAGGGGTGATAAGGGATGACAAAGGAGATGGTACAGTCCTTAAAAAGAGCGCGTTGGGAGTAGAAGGAGAAAAATTTATTGTTAAAACAGGCCATATTGGAATTTTAAATAAATCTATTCCTTATTTGCAACAAATATTAGAGGTGAAAGAAAAACCCAAAGTTTCTATTTTAGAAAAAGTTGTATCATATTTGAGTATCATAACTGACAAGAAAATAGTAGTGTTAGATAGGAGTGAAAATACTACAAGCTATGATATCTTTGGCAAATTTGTGTGGCATCTGAATTTAAAACCTGAGGGGGAATATCGCATTTCTGCAAGAGAGCCTTTTGTTTCGGAGGTATATATTGAGACTAACAAAGGTAATTTTGTAAAAAAGATTAAACCATCTCGCTTTTCAAGAGATATAAGTATAAGTTTAGAAGTTGATAAAGAAGGGAATTTTAGAGTAAAGGATGGTTAAAATGAGAGTGGGGTTAGGATATGACGTCCACAAGTTTAAAAAAGGAAGAAAGTTAATACTGGGGGGAGTAGAAATTCCCCATGATAAAGGTTTGGCAGGCCATTCTGATGCAGATGTTTTGATACACGCCTTAATTGATGCTATTTTAGGAGCAGCTGGTTTAGGAGATATAGGGGAGCACTTTCCTGATACGGAAATAGCCTATAAAGATATTGATAGTAGCCTTTTATTAAAAAAAGTGTTGGCAATGATAGAGAATAAATTTAGAATAAATAATGTTGATTGTATTATTGTAACGCAAAAGCCTAAGTTATCTCCTTATAAAGAGCAAATAACAATAAAATTATCAGAATTATTAAAAATTGAAAAAAAAAGAATAAATGTAAAAGCAAAAACAGAGGAAGGATTAGGTTTTACAGGTAGACAAGAGGGAATAAAAGCCTATGTTATTGTTAGTTTAGAAGAATTAGATGTTGACATAAAAAAGTAGGTAAAATAAAATTTACTTAAAATTATGCACTTAGGAGGATGGAAATGAGGTTATCGCAATTATTAGTTCCGACTTTAAGAGAAATTCCTGCTGAAGCTGAAATTCCCAGTCATATTTTAATGTTAAAAGCTGCATTGATGAGGAAATTGGCTTCGGGGGTATATATTTACTTGCCATTAGGGCAAAGGGTACTTAGAAAAGTGGAGCAAATTATAAGAGAAGAAATGGACAGAGCTGGCAGCCAAGAGGTACTAATGTCTGCTCTTATTCCAGCAGAACTTTTGAAAGAAAGTGGAAGATGGGATGTATTTGGCCCTGAGATGTTCAAGCTAAAAGATAGAAATGAAAGGGACTTTTGCTTAGGACCTACACATGAAGAAGTTTTTACAGACCTTATTAGAAATGAAGTGAAGTCTTATAGGCAGCTTCCTCTTATTTTATATCAAATTCAAACTAAGTTTAGAGATGAAAGGCGCCCGAGATTTGGTGTCATGAGAAGTAGAGAATTTATAATGAAGGACGCTTACAGCTTTGATGTGGATTGGGAAGGTTTGGATAAATCCTTTGAAAAAATGTATGAGGCTTATTGCCGAATATTTGATAGATGTGGGCTTAAATATTTGGTGGTAGAAGCAGATTCAGGCGCTATGGGAGGAAAAGACTCAAAAGAGTTTATGGTAATATCTAGTGTAGGGGAAGCAGTGATAGCTTATTGTGACAATTGTGGCTATGCTGCAAATGAGGAAAAGGCAGAATGCCTTATCAATCAAGAAATAGTTGAAGAGATGTTGCCAAAAGAAAAAGTATATACACCAAATGTTAGAACAATTGAAGAGTTGGTTGGATTTTTAGGGATTACTTCTGACAAGTTTGTAAAAACTCTTATATACAAAGCAAAAGACAAAGTTGTAGCAGCATTAGTTAGAGGGGATAGGGACTTAAATGTGACAAAGCTTTTAAATATTTTGGAAATAAGAGAAGAGGAATTAGAATTGGCAGATGCATCAATAGTGGAAAAGGTTACAGGCGCAGAAGTTGGATTTGCAGGACCTATAGGATTAAAAGGTGAAGTAATGATAATAGTAGATAATGAGATTCCGCAAATGAGGAATTTTATAGTAGGGGCAAACGAGACAGATTATCATATTAAAAATGTAAACTATGGTAGAGACTTTAAAGCCGATGTTGTGGCGGATATCAAAAATGTTATTGAAGGAGATAAATGCCCCAGATGTGGCTCACCTCTTAAGATTGACAGAGGGATAGAGGTTGGGCATATTTTTAAATTAGGAACGAAGTACAGTGATGCTTTAGGAGCTAAATATGTAGATGAAGAAGGCAATGAAAAGCCAATAGTAATGGGCTGCTATGGTATAGGAATTAATAGAACAGTGGCTGCTATTATAGAACAAAATCATGATGATAAAGGCATTATATGGCCTATGAGTGTTGCGCCCTATCATGTGATTATAGTACCTGTCAATGTTTCTAATGAAGCTCAAAATGGAGTAGCCGAAGATATATATGCTGCTTTGCAAAAAGAGGGAATAGAGGTTTTGATAGATGATAGAGATTTGAGAGCTGGTGTCAAATTTAATGATGCCGATTTGTTAGGAATACCTATAAGGATTACTGTAGGGAAAAAAGTAAGTGATGGAATAGTGGAAATAAAATTGAGGGAAAATGAAGAAGCAGAAGAGGTAAAAATTTCTGATGTTGTAGAAAAGGTGAAAAATATTATAAAAGAGAAGATGTGAGGGGTTCCTTAAAGGAATCCCTTGTTTTGTATAAAGGAAGTTTTTATGTGAAAAAATATTTGTCAAAAGGTTAAAAAGGAGGGACTCTTGTGAATATTTATATAATGGGTATTAGTGTGGAGAAAAGGAGTGAATTTGGCCCAAAAGTTCAAGAAGTGTTGACAAAACATGGTGACCAAATAATTGCAAGGTTTGGAATACATGATTCACAAAATGGCAGTGGTCTTATTACTTTGAATGTAAGAGGCAAAGAAAAATTTATGGAGGAATTAGCAGAGGAATTAGGTGCTATTCCTACAGTTACAGTCAAATACATGAATTTAAAATAAAGTTTTTAGAGCTGACGTTTGCACTGCTTGCTCCGGTGACCTCACAGCTAAACTAACGCTCGACTTCAGATTCTGGCGGAATTCCGGGCACAATCGTCTCCCATGCCTCAGGTGCCCGCCTCCAGTATCCTTGCCTCCGGACCCGCCTTCATCTTTTGCTCTTGCTAAGCTTAGCAACTGTTCAGTCAAGTCGAGCGCTTAGCGCAAAACGTCGCCTAATCTACAGAATTTTACACACAATTGTCACTTCATCTATTTAAAAAGCGCAAAATTTGTTATAATTAAATCTAGTACAGTAACATTAACAAAAAAGGATGGAGTGACACACATGAGTAATTTGAGGGTTAGATTTGCGCCAAGCCCTACAGGAGCTATTCATATAGGGAATATAAGAACTGCTTTGTTTAATTATCTTTTTTCAAGAAGTGAAGGAGCTACTTTTGTTTTAAGGATTGAAGACACGGATCTAGAAAGGTCTTCAAAAGATTTTGAAGAATTAATTTTTAAAGAATTAGAGTGGTTAGGTATAGAATGGGACGAAGGGCCAGACAAACCAGGGCCTTATGGCCCTTATAGGCAAAGTGAAAGACTTGCAATTTATCATAAATTTGCTCAGAAACTTATTGAAGAAAAAAAAGCATATAGATGCTATTGCACTCCTGAGGAATTAGAAGAAGATAGGAAAAAGGCTGTGGAAAGAGGAGATATACCTCGTTATTCTGGAAGGTGTAGGTATCTTACAAAGGAGCAAGAAGAGGCTTTTATAAAAGAAGGGAGAAAACCTGTAATAAGGTTTATTGTTCCTGACGATGAAGTCATAGAGTTTGAAGACATGATAAAAGGGAAAATTACAATAAAAAGTGATACTTTAGGTGGGGACATGGTAATTGTCAAATCAGACGGAATGCCTACTTACAATTTTGCAGTTGTAATTGATGATGCTCTTATGAAGATTACACATGTAATAAGAGGAGAAGACCACATATACAATACTCCTAAACAGATACTCATCTATAAAGCTTTAGGATTTGAGATTCCCACATTTGCCCATGCACCTTTAATATTGGGACCAGATAGGACTAAACTTTCTAAAAGGCATGGGAATACTTATATAGGCCAGTATAGAGAATTGGGATATTTGCCAGAGGCTATGTTTAACTTTTTATCTCTTTTAAGTTGGTCACCGGAGGATAATGTAGAAATCATGTCAAAAGAAGAAATAATAAAGAAATTTAATTTTAGAAGGATTCACAGTGCTAATCCTGTTTTTGACATTGAAAAGCTTAATTGGATGAACCAACAGTATATACAAAAAAGCTCTGTTGAAAGAATTGTAGATTTGGCTATTCCACATTTAAGAAGGGCAGGATACATTGACGAAATAAATGATATGATGTATAATTGGCTAAAGGATGTAATATCTCTTTACAAAGACGGGCTTCAATATGTGGCTCAAATTATTGAAAAAGCTAAGATGTTTTTTGTAGAAGAGGTTGACTATTCTGAGGAAACAATGAAAATATTAGAAGAGAACCCAAACAGTAAAATTGTGTTAGAGGGAGTCAAAAGAGCCATAGAAGAATCAGAACAGTTAACAGAAGAATACGTAAAAGATTTGCTTAAGAAATTGCAGAAACAAACAAATGTAAAAGGAAAAGAGTTTTTCATGCCAATCAGAGTAGCAATAACAGGAGAAGACCATGGACCTGAATTGGTGAAGATTATTCCACTTGTAGGGAAAGATAAAGTGATAAATAGGCTTAAAAGAGCGATAAATTTAATAAAGGAAAAAAGCGATGAGAAGAAGAGTATTATAACATAAGCCTTCAGAGAAGAGCTACCATAGGCTGCGAGTAGCTCGAGGATATGTTATAAGAAGTGCATCTTTGAGCTGTATCCCTGAAATTTCAGTAGGGGGTTACCGGCATGTGCCGTTATCTAAAAGGAGTGGAGTCTAAAGCTCAAGCAGAGTGGAACCACGGGAGTCCCCCCTCGTCTCTGAGATGAGGGGGGTAAATTTTTAAGGAGGTGTTTAGTATTGTTTAAGACTTTAAAAGAAGACATACAAGTTATTTTTGAAAGAGACCCTGCTGCCAAAAGTGTGCTGGAGGTTGTATTATGTTATCCTGGGCTCCATGCTATAATACTGCACAGAATTGCCCATTATTTATATAAAAAGGGTTTAATTTTACTTCCTCGACTTATTTCACAGTTTAATAGATTTCTCACAGGAATTGAAATACATCCTGGTGCTAAGATAGGCAGGAGATTTTTTATTGATCACGGTATGGGGGTTGTAATTGGTGAGACTACAGAGATTGGTGACGATGTGACAATATATCAAGGGGTAACTTTGGGAGGTACAGGGAAAGAAAAAGGGAAAAGACACCCTACTATAAAAAATAATGTAGTTATAGGAAGTGGAGCTAAAGTATTAGGTCCTATTGTAGTGGGAGAAAATTCAAAAATAGGTGCAGGGGCAGTTGTATTAAAAGATGTACCTCCTAATAGCACAGTAGTTGGAGTACCTGCTCGCTGTGTGAAAAAAGATAATGTACGTATAGCTTCTTCCTATGGTGTAGATTTAGAACATGGCAAACTTCCTGACCCTGTGGAAGAAGAATTGCAAAAATTAAGAAAAAGAGTTGAAAAGTTAGAACAAATCTTAATTGCAAAGGAGGGAAAGAAGGATGAAGCTATATAATACTCTTTCGAGGACAAAAGAAGAATTTCAGCCTTTAAATGATAAGGTAGTGAACATGTACGTTTGTGGGCCTACAGTATATAATTATATCCATATCGGAAATGCTAGGGCTTTTATTGTATTTGATACGGTAAGAAGATATTTAGAATATAAAGGTTATAAAGTAAATTACGTTCAAAATTTTACTGATATTGACGATAAAATAATTAAAAGAGCTCAGGAAGAAAATGTTACTACGAAAGAATTAGCGGAGAAATATATACATGAATATTTTAAAGATGCAGATAATTTGGGTATAAAAAGAGCAACAGTTCATCCTAAGGCGACAGAGCATATTGAAGATATAGTCAAATTTATAAAGATTTTAATCGATAAAGGTTATGCTTATGTGGTAAATGGAAATGTTTATTTTGAAACTGCGAAATTTAAGGATTATGGAAAGCTTTCTCACAAAAATATAGAAGAATTGCAAGCAGGCGCAAGAATTGAGATAAACGAAGAAAAGAAAAATCCATTGGATTTTGTTTTGTGGAAAGCTCAAAAGCCTGGTGAACCTGCATGGGATAGTCCGTGGGGAAGAGGAAGACCGGGATGGCATATAGAATGTTCTGTCATGTCTACGAAATATTTAGGAAAAACTTTAGATATCCATGCAGGAGGTCCTGATTTGATATTTCCTCATCACGAGAATGAAATTGCTCAAAGTGAAGCATTATATGGTCAACAATTTTCTAAATATTGGATGCATATAGGGTATTTAAATATAAATAATGAAAAAATGTCAAAATCTAAAGGAAATTTCTTTACAGTAAGAGAGATTACAGAAAAGTATCATCCTGAAGTTTTAAGACTTTTTATGCTTATGGCCCATTACAGAAATCCCATTAATTTTAGTTTAGATTTAATGGATCAGGCCAATTCTGCTTATGAAAGATTATTAAATGCGATGGCTAATTTAAAACATTTGTTGACTGTGTGCAAAGAAAGAGAATTAAACGAAGAAGAAAAAAGAATAGTAGAAAAGTTTGAAGAATATAAAAAAGAGTTTGAAGAAGCAATGGATGACGATTTTAATACTGCAGATGCCATATCAGTTTTGTTTGAAATGGCAAAAACTGCTAATATAAATCTAAGTGGAAATTCTTCAAAGGAATTGGTAAAATATATTTTGGATATGTTTTTAAAACTCTCAGAAATTTTAGGACTTTTTTATAGAACTGTAAAAACTGATATTGATGATGAGGAAATACTGGCTTTAATAGAAAAAAGACAACAAGCAAGGAAAGAAAAGAATTGGAAGTTAGCTGACGAAATAAGAGATAGACTGAGAGAAAAAGGAATAATTTTAGAAGATACGCCAGAGGGAGTAAGATGGAAAAGAATGTGATGGGTTCTTTAGGAAATTTCAAGTTTCTTGAAAAGGAGGGGGTGTCAAGTTTGTCACCCCTTGTTTTAGCTTTTATTGGGGATGCCGTGTATAGTTTGTATATCCGCACAAGGATTGTAGCCCAAAAAAACCAACATGTTAAATTTTTACACAGAGAGACAGTTAAGTATGTAAAAGCCCAAGCACAGGCAGAATCTATAAAAAAAATTTATGATCTTCTCTCAGAAGAGGAAAAAGATATAGTTAGAAGAGGAAGGAATATTAAGTCTAATACTACACCTAAAGGAGTAGAAGTACAGGACTATAGGTATGCTACGGGATTTGAAGCTTTACTAGGTTATCTATATCTTGCAGGAGAATTTGAAAGATTAAAAAATATTCTTGAGCTTTCTGTACAAGTTATTGAGGAATAGGTGATGGTTATGAAAGAGCAGGATGTAATTTTTGGTAGAAATCCAGTAATGGAAGCTATAAAAAGTGGAAAAGAAATTGAAAAAATTTATATTTCTAAAACAGCAAAAGGTAATATTTCAAAAATAATAAATCTTGCAAAAGAAGCAGGTATTGTAGTTTCTACCACTGATAATGAAACTTTAAGCAAACTGGCCGGCAGTCAAAATCATCAAGGAATTGTAGCTTTGTCTGCTGTCTATCAATATTTTGAAGTAGAAGACCTTTTAGAGTATGCTGAGCAAAAGAAAGAAAAACCTTTTTTGTTGATATTAGATGAGATAACTGACCCTCACAATTTGGGTGCGATTATAAGAAGCGCAGAGGCTTTTGGGGTCCATGGGATAATAATTCCAAAAAGACGGGCAGTTGGAGTGAACGCTACTGTGGTAAAAACTTCTGCTGGAGCAGTGGAGCATATGAAAATAGCAAAAGTATCAAATATTAACAACACAATACGAAACTTAAAAGAAAGAGGCTTGTGGATTGTTGGTACAGATGTAAATGGAGGAAAAAGCTTTGAAGAGATTGATTATGATTTTCCTGTTGCTCTTGTTATCGGAAATGAAGGAAAAGGGGTTTCTAAATTAGTTTTACAAAATTGCGATTTTGTAGTTAAAATCCCTATGAAGGGTAAGATAAATTCTTTAAATGCATCTGTAGCTGCTTCTCTTTTAGTTTACCAGGTAGTTTCAAAAAGAAAAGATAAGGCGTGATGTTCTCTTGTATATGTTAGTAGATGGTTATAATGTGATAAATAATTGGCAGATTTTAAAAAAAGAAGCGCAAAAAAGCTTGGAAGATGCGCGAGATAAGTTAATAGATATATTGGCTGATTTTAGAGGATATTCAGGGATAAATATAATCTTAGTTTTTGACGCAATGTATGTAAAAGGAAGTTTAGAAAAACATGAAGAAATTAGTGGGATTGAAGTCGTTTACACAAAAGAAGGTGAATCGGCAGATCACTTTATAGAGTTAAAAGTGGTGGAATTAGCGAAAAAGGAGCGAGTAATTGTGGTAAGTTCTGATTGGACTGTGCAACAGGTGGTTTTAGCTCATGGTGCAATAAGAATGTCTGCAAGAGAGCTTTACGAGGAGATGAACAAATATATTGAAAGCCATAAAAAAAGCTATATGAATACAATTTATAAAGACAATTTGGAAGAACGTTTAGATAGTGAAATAGTAAAAAAGCTGCGCAAAATGGCAGAAAACAGCTAAAATTAGCTTGACTACCTTTACCAATATAATGTATAATTATAACGTATAAAGTTGCTGGAATAATAAATGGGGGCGGTATTGGTGAAATCTGGGGCGCAGCAGGATTACTATCAAACATATGACCAAATGGAAGAGGAGGAGGTAGTTTTTAGAGCTCAAAAAGGAGACGAAGCCGCTTTAGAGTACCTTCTTGAGAGGTATAAAAGCTTTGTAAAAGCAAAGGCTCGCGCCTATTTTTTAGTGGGTGCCGATAAGGAAGACATTATGCAAGAAGGGATGATAGGTCTTTACAAAGCAATAAGAGATTATAAAAGTGACAAGCTCTCCTCTTTCAAAGCTTTTGCGGAGTTATGCGTGACTCGTCAAATTATTACTGCCATTAAAACTGCAACGAGACAGAAGCACATACCGCTTAATTCTTATATTTCCCTCAATAAGCCTATCTTTGATGAAGAATCTGATAGGACTCTTTTGGACGTTGTTTCTACCCAATGTATTGCTGACCCTGAGGAGTTAATAATAAGTAAAGAAGAATACGTTAACATTGAAAACAAAATGGAAGAATTATTAAGCGGATTAGAGTGGGAGGTCTTGGTATCATATTTAGATGGCAAGTCTTATCAAGAAATTGCGGAAGATCTAAATAGGCATGTTAAATCTATAGACAATGCATTACAGCGGGTAAAAAGAAAATTAGAAAGGTATCTTGAAATGAGAAACAGCTAACTATTGACATTTAGAAAACTTTATAGTAAAATCAAAAATCGGAGTCGTGATTTTCCCTTTTGCCCACGTAGCTCAGTAGGTAGAGCGTCGCCTTGGTAAGGCGGAGGTCACCGGTTCGATCCCGGTCGCGGGCTCCAATTTTGTTGTTAAAGTTTTTTTTTATCATAGAAGGTTTGGTTTTTAACAACAGAAATTAAGATGTATAAAATGTCACTTTTGTGACATAATTTTAAGAAACACTAGGATAAGTTTATTGTGTAAAGGAGGAAAAAAGGATGGCGAAGCAAAAATTTGAGAGGACGAAACCGCATGTAAATGTAGGGACGATAGGGCACGTAGACCATGGTAAGACGACATTGACAGCGGCGATAACGATGGTATTATCGAATGCGGGGTTAGCAGAGAAGAAAGGATATGACGAGATAGACAAGGCACCGGAGGAGAGAGCAAGGGGAATAACAATAAACACGACTCACGTAGAATATGAGACAGAGAAGAGGCACTATGCGCATGTAGACTGTCCAGGTCACGCGGACTACGTAAAGAACATGATAACAGGTGCAGCACAGATGGACGGAGCGATATTGGTAGTATCAGCAGCAGACGGTCCGATGCCACAGACGAGGGAGCACATATTATTAGCGAGGCAGGTAGGGGTACCGTATATAGTAGTATTTTTAAACAAGGCAGACATGGTAGACGATGCAGAATTAATAGAGCTGGTAGAGATGGAAGTAAGGGAGTTATTAAACGAATATGAATTTCCTGGGGATGACACACCGATAGTAGTAGGTTCAGCATTAAAGGCATTAGAATGTGGATGTGGCAAGAGAGAATGCGAATGGTGCGGGAAGATATGGCAGTTAATGGATGTAGTAGACGAATATATACCGACACCGGAGAGGGACATAGACAAGCCATTTTTAATGCCAGTAGAGGACATATTTACAATAACGGGAAGAGGGACAGTTGCGACAGGGAGAGTAGAGAGAGGCAAAGTAAAAGTAGGGGACGAAGTAGAGATAATAGGGCTTACGACAGAATCTAAGAAGACAGTAGTGACAGGGGTAGAGATGTTCAGGAAGACGATGGACGAAGCGCAAGCAGGGGACAACATAGGAGTGTTATTAAGAGGGATACAGAGGGACGAAGTAGAGAGAGGGCAAGTATTGGCGAAGCCAGGGACGATAAAGCCGCACATGAAATTTGAGGGGCAGGTATACGTATTGACGAAGGAAGAAGGAGGAAGGCATACACCATTTTTCAATGGATACAGGCCACAATTTTACTTTAGGACGACAGACGTAACAGGGACGATACAGTTACCAGAGGGAGTAGAGATGGTGATGCCGGGGGACCACGTAACGATAAAAGTAGAGTTAATAACACCGATAGCGATGGAAGAAGGTTTGAAGTTTGCTATAAGAGAAGGCGGCCGTACAGTAGGTGCTGGCGTCGTGTCAGCTATCATAGAGTAGCATTAATTTTTGTGCTAATAGCAGTTGCTATTAGCACAAAAATATTGATATGTCAACTCTTGCAATGATTGAGAACTTGAGATAAAATATTAAAGCTGGTCTATAGCTAAGTTTTTTTTTGACAATAAAACGCCTGGATATGTGGATATATAAATAGTGATGAGGATTGATAAAAGGAGGGAAATATAATGCCCAAGCAAAAAATTCGCATACGCCTAAAAGCTTTTGACCATGCTATTTTGGATCAATCGGCTCAAAAGATAGTGGAAACTGCAAAGAGAACAGGTGCAGAGGTTTCGGGACCTATTCCATTGCCGACAGAAAGAGATATCATAACTATCTTGAGAGCTCCTCACAAATATAAAGATTCAAGAGAACAATTTGAGATAAGAACTCATAAGAGATTGATTGATATTTTAAACCCAACTCCTAAGACAGTAGATGCTCTTATGAGATTAGATTTGCCATCTGGTGTAGATATTGAAATAAAACTGTAAAATAATAAAGAAATTAAGACGCAAAAGCGTCCGCTGATTTCAGGAGGTGGATAGAATAATGAAAAAAGGTATTTTAGGAAGAAAGCATGGGATGACACAAATATTTGATGAAAAAGGAGAAGTTATTCCAGTAACTGTGATTGAGGCTGGGCCTTGTGTCGTTGTTCAGAAAAAAACTACAGAAACTGATGGATACAACGCTATTCAAGTGGGTTTTGGGGATGTTAAAGAGAAAAGACTCACAAAACCTTTAATAGGGCATTTCAAAAAGGCAGGAGTGCCTTTTAAGAGGTATTTAAGAGAGTTTAGGCTAGATGACGTAAGTGGATATGAAGTAGGCAGCGAAATAAAGGTAGATATTTTTAAACCAGGTGATAGGGTAGATGTAACAGGTATTTCAAAAGGTAAAGGCTTTGCAGGTGTTGTAAAAAGGTATGGTGCCAGTAGAGGACCTATGTCTCACGGTTCCAAATACCATAGAAGAGTAGGTTCAATGGGTGCTACGACAGACCCAGGAAGAACTTTTAAGGGTAAAATAATGCCTGGGCATATGGGACATAAAAGAGTGACTATACAAAACCTAGAAGTTGTAAAAGTTGACCCTGAATTAAATTTATTATTAGTAAAAGGATCAGTGCCAGGACCTAAAGGCTCCTTGCTCATTATAAAAGATTCGGTAAAGAGCAAGTGATGAAAGGAGGAAGAAAGATGGCTAAGGTAGCGGTGTACAACGTAAAAGGGGAACAAGTAGGAGAAATAGAGCTGAAAGATTCAGTTTTTGGCGTACCTGTAAATGTCCCTGTTATGCATCAAGCAGTGTTAAACTATTTGGCAAATCAAAGACAGGGCACCCATTCAACCAAAACCCGCGGCGAGGTTCGTGGTGGTGGAAGAAAGCCTTGGAGGCAAAAAGGGACAGGAAGAGCGCGTCAAGGAAGTATAAGAGCTCCTCAATGGATTAAAGGTGGCGTTGTTTTTGGGCCAAAACCCAGGGATTACAGTTATAAGCTGCCTAAAAAAGTAAAAAGATTAGCTTTAAAATCTGCTCTTTCATCCAAAGTCAGGGATAATGAGATAATTGTTTTGGATGAATTTAAATTGGACCAACCAAAGACTAAAAAGGTCGTGGAGCTTCTTAAGAATTTTAATGTTGACAGTGCTTTAATAGTAGTACCTGAAGGTGAGAAGAACGTAGAACTTTCGACAAGAAATATACCGGGTGTAAAAACTTTATATGCTAATTATCTCAATACCTATGATGTCTTAAAGTATGACAAATTTATCATAACAAAAGATGCCGTGGGTATAGTCGAGGAGGTGTACGACTAATGGAGGCACGGGACATTATAATACGCCCAGTAATAACTGAAAAAAGTATGCGCCTCATGGGAGAGAGAAAATATACTTTTATTGTGGATAAAAGGGCAAATAAAATTCAGATAAAGAAAGCTGTAGAAGACATATTTGGGGTCAAAGTGGAAAAAGTATATACAATGAATTACAAAGGAAAACCAAAGAGAATGGGAAAATATGAAGGAAGGACAAAAGCTTACAAAAAAGCAATAGTGAAGCTTACTCCAGACAGCAAAGGTATCGAATTCTTCGAAGGAATGCAGGTGTAATTTTAGGTTAAGGAGGGAAAGCAATGGGAATAAAATCTTTTAAGCCGACATCTCCCGGCAGACGTCAAATGACAGTATTGACTTTTGAGGAAATTACCAAAGATAAGCCAGAGAAATCATTAGTTGTTAGTTTAACTAAATCAGGTGGAAGAAATGTTTATGGAAGGATTACTGTTAGACATCGCGGGGGCGGACATAAGAGGAAATATAGGATTATAGATTTTAAAAGAGATAAGGACGGAGTACCAGGAAAAGTAGCTGCTATTGAGTACGATCCAAACAGGACAGCTTATATTGCACTTATTCATTATTTAGATGGAGAAAAAAGATATATCATTGCTCCTTATGGCTTAAAAGTGGGAGATATAATTGAATCTGGAGAAAATGTAGACATTAAGGTAGGAAATGCTTTACCTTTGAGAAATATTCCTGTAGGTACAGTGGTCCACAATATTGAACTTACGCCTGGAAAAGGTGGACAGTTAGTGAGAGCGGCAGGCACAGCTGCGCAGATTATGGCTAAAGAAGGAGATTATGTACAAATTAGGATGCCTTCAGGAGAGATTAGATTGATAAGAGCAGACTGTCGTGCAACCATTGGACAAGTGTCGAATATAGATCATGAAAATGTAAAAATAGGAAAAGCAGGTAGATCAAGATGGCTTGGTAGAAGACCAAGTGTTAGAGGTTCGGCTATGAATCCTGTAGACCATCCACATGGTGGTGGTGAAGGTAAAGCACCTATTGGGCATCCAGGTCCACTTACACCATGGGGCAAGCCTGCATTAGGCTATAAGACACGTAAGAAAGGTAAAGCTTCGGATAAATTTATTATAAGAAGGCGCAAATAATTAGTGAAAGGAGGTCAAAGTCTTGAGTAGATCCGTAAAAAAAGGTCCATATGTTGATCCAAAACTTCTAAAAAAGATTGTTGAAATGAATAAAAAGAATGAGAAAAAAGTGATCAAGACATGGTCAAGAAGTTCAACTATTGTTCCAGAAATGGTTGGACATACCATAGCTGTTCATGACGGTAGAAAACATGTACCTGTTTATATAACTGAAGCGATGGTAGGGCACAAGCTAGGGGAATTTGCTCCTACTCGAACCTTCCACGGCCATGCTGATACTGAAAAAACTTCCAAAGTTAAATAGGCAAAGGAGGAGATAACGTGGAGGCAAGGGCAATCGCCAGATATGTAAGAATTTCGCCTCGAAAGGTTAGATTAGTACTTAACCTAATTCGTGGCAAACATGTAGATGAAGCCTTGACAATTTTAAGGTTTACTCCCAAAAGAGCCTCAGGAATAGTCGCTAAGGTTCTTAAATCAGCCATTGCTAATGCTGAGAATAACCATGGAATGAACAGAGATAATCTGTATGTAGCAAAGGCTGTGGCAGACGAAGGCCCTACAATGAAGAGAATTTTCCCAAGAGCGAGGGGAAGAGCAGATATTATGAGAAAGAGAACCAGTCATATAACAATAGTCGTGAAGGAAAGAGAATAAAGGAGGGATATGCGTGGGCCAAAAGGTACATCCATATGGACTTAGAGTTGGAGTTACACAAGATTGGCTAGCTAAATGGTATGCGGATGACAAAAATTTTTCAAAATTCTTAATAGAAGATATTAAAATAAGAAACTATATAAAAGAAAAACTGTATGCGGCTGGGATTTCCAAAATAGTTATTGAAAGAGCTTCCAATAGAATAAAAATAGATATCCATGCTGCAAAACCTGGAATGGTAATTGGCAAAGGTGGTGCAGGCATTGATAAATTAAGAGAAGAATTAGAAAAAATGACCAACAAGACGATTATCCTTAATATTGTAGAAGTTAAAACTCCTGAACTTAGTGCACAGCTGGTAGCTGAGAATGTTGCAGCTCAAATTGAAAAGAGGATATCTTATAGAAGGGCTATGAAACAAGCAATAGCAAGAGCGATGAAATTAGGCGCAAAAGGTATCAAAATTGCTTGTTCGGGTAGACTTGCTGGTGCGGAAATTGCTCGTACTGAACGGTATCATGAAGGCGTTGTACCACTTCAAACCTTAAGAGCGGATATTGACTATGGCTTTGCGGAGGCAAATACTACTTATGGGAAAATAGGAGTAAAAGTTTGGATAAATAAAGGAGAGATATTGCCACAGCCTAAAAAGCAGGTAACCGCGGAAGGAGGTAATTAAAACATGTTAATGCCAAAAAGAGTAAAATACAGAAAACAACAACGGGGCAGAATAAAAGGAAATGCTACTCGTGGTAATACCTTGACGTACGGAGAATATGGGTTGCAAGCGCTGGAACCCGGTTGGATTACAGCCACCCAAATTGAGGCAGCAAGGGTTGCAATGACGAGGTTTATAAAAAGAGGCGGGAAAGTGTGGATAAAAATTTTCCCTGATAAACCAGTTACTAAAAAACCTGCTGAAACTCGTATGGGTTCAGGTAAAGGGTCACCAGAATTCTGGGTAGCAGTTGTAAAGCCTGGAAGAGTTCTTTTTGAAATAGGTGGAGTGTCAGAAGATATTGCGAAAGAGGCTTTAAGGCTTGCGATGCATAAACTGCCTATAAAGACAAAGTTTTTAAAACGTCAAGAATTGGGTGGTGAAGATAATGAAAGCTAAGGAAATAAGAGAACTTACCAATGAGGAATTACTTCAAAAGCTTTCGGAGTTAAAAGCAGAGCTTTTTAATTTGAGATTTCAACTGGCAACCGGCCAATTAGATAACCCTATGAGGATAAGGGATGTAAGAAAGACAATTGCGAGAATAAAGACAATTTTAAGAGAGCGGGAATTAGGTATTAGGCAAAATAATGCATAAGGAAGGAGGGTACTGAGTTGGAAAGAGGCCACAGAAAAGTTAGAATTGGAACAGTAGTAAGCAATAAAATGCAAAAAACTATTGTAGTTGCTGTAGAAGACAGAGTAAGACATCCTCTTTATGGGAAGACAATAAAAAGAACTAAAAAATTTAAAGTACACGATGAAAATAATATATGCAATGTTGGAGATGTAGTAAAAATAATGGAAACAAGACCGCTTAGTAAAGAGAAAAGATGGAGATTAGTTGAAATAGTTAAGAAGGCTGAATAATTTGAAAGGAGGTAAATTCTAATGATTCAACCTCAAACACGTTTGAAAGTTGCAGATAACACGGGCGCAAAAGAAATTATGTGCATTCGCTTATTAGGTGGTTCAAATAGGAAGTTTTCTAATGTAGGAGATGTAATAGTTGCTTCTGTAAAAAGTGCAACACCCGGTGGTGTTGTAAAAAAAGGTGAAGTTGTTAAAGCTGTAATTGTAAGGACAAAGAAAGGGATTGCTCGGAAAGATGGTACTTATATAAGATTTGACGATAATGCTGCGGTTATTATACGAGATGATAAACAACCAAGAGGTACTCGTATTTTTGGACCAGTAGCAAGAGAATTAAGAGAAAAAGACTTTATGAAAATTATATCTTTGGCTCCTGAAGTGCTTTAAGGAGGGTTGTAAATGGCACAGAATAAATTGCACGTAAAAAAAGGAGATATGGTTGTTGTAATTTCGGGTAAAGACAAAGGGAAAAAAGGAAAAGTATTACAGGCATTTCCTAAGGAAGGCAAAGTAATTGTAGAAGGCGTAAATATTGTTACAAAACACAAGAAATCGACAAATCCACAAAAACCGGGTGGAATAATTCACCAAGAAGCACCAATATACAGTTCTAAGGTTATGCTTTATTGTGAAAATTGTGGAAGAGGAGTTCGCTATGGGGTTAAAGTCCTTGAAAATGGCGAAAAAGTACGTTACTGCAAGAGGTGCAATGAAACGCTATAATTTATAAAAGGAAGGAGGCTCATTATGTCAAGGCTGAGAGAAAAATACCAAAAAGAAGTTGTACCAGCGCTCATGGAACGTTTTGGATATAAAAATATAATGCAAGTTCCTAAACTTGAAAAAGTTGTTATAAATATAGGAGTGGGAGAAGCAAAAGAAAATCCCAAGGCGCTGGAAGCAGCTGTCCAAGATTTAACAATGATTGCAGGACAAAAGCCAGTTATTACAAGAGCGAAAAGGTCAATTTCTAATTTTAAGATTCGTAAAGGAATGCCAATTGGAGTAAAAGTTACTTTGCGCGGCGAAAGAATGTATGAATTTTTGGATAAACTTTTCAATATAGCTTTACCTCGTGTAAGAGACTTTAAAGGAGTTTCTCCTAATTCTTTCGATGGAAGAGGGAATTATGCTTTAGGAATAAAAGAACAATTGATTTTTCCCGAAATTGACTACGATAAGATAGACAAGATAAGAGGAATGGATATAATTATTGTTACAACCGCAAAAACTGATGAAGAAGCAAAAGGATTATTAGAACTTTTAGGTATGCCATTTGCAAAGTAAAGGAGGGTAAAATTATATGGCGAGAAAGGCTTTGATAGTAAAGCAGCAAAAGCCTCAAAAATACAAAACGAGAGAATATAATAGGTGTAAAATTTGTGGCAGGCCTCGTGCATATTTAAGAAAATTTGGGATGTGTCGTATATGCTTTAGAAAATATGCCCATCAAGGGATGATACCAGGCGTTAAAAAAGCAAGTTGGTGAAAGAGGGGAGGTAGTACGATGGTAATGACAGATCCTATAGCAGATATGCTGACCCGAATAAGAAATGCGAATATTGCAAGACATGAAACAGTAGAAATACCTGCTTCAAAGATGAAAAAGGCTATTGCAGAGATTATGTTGAAAGAAGGGTTTATAAAATCAGTAGAAGAAATAGACGATGGAAAAGGTGGTATTCTCAAATTAACTTTGAAATATGGTCCTAATAAGGAAAGAGTTATATCTGGGTTGAAAAGAATAAGTAAACCTGGTTTGAGAGTATATGCTAAACACGACGAATTACCGCGGGTATTAGGAGGTTTAGGAATAGCGATTATATCAACTTCAAAAGGCATAATGACAGATAAAGAAGCAAGGAAAGCAGGAGTTGGAGGAGAAGTCATTTGCTACATTTGGTGATTCTAATAAGGAGGTGTGGACAGTGTCAAGAATAGGAAGATTACCACTAGAGATACCAAAAGGGGTAGAAGTCAAAGTAACTCCTGACAATGTAGTTACCGTAAAAGGTGCAAAAGGCACTTTAGAAAGAAAGTTTCCACCGATTGTAAATGTAGAAGTAAAAGATAATCAAGTAATTGTAACACGAAAAGGTGACGACAAAGAAGAAAAAGCAATGCATGGCACTACGAGAGCAATAATTGCAAATATGATAAAAGGCGTGACTGAAGGATTCGAGAAAGTTTTGGAAATTGTAGGAATTGGATATCGTGCTGCAAAACAAGGGAAGAAGCTAGTATTGAATGTGGGGTATTCTCATCCGGTAGAAATAGAAGAGGAACCTGGAATTGAGATTATTGTGGAAGGAAATAATAAGATAATTGTAAGAGGTGCAGACAAGGAAAAGGTAGGTCAGGTTGCTGCAAATATCAGAAGAGTTCGTGAACCTGATGCTTATCAAGGCAAAGGCATAAGATATGCAGACGAAGTTGTAAGATTAAAAGAAGGTAAAACTGGTAAGAAGTAAGGGGTGAGATGATGATTAAAAAACCAAATAGGAATGAATTAAGAAAAAGACGCCATTTGAGGATAAGAAAGAAGGTTTTTGGTACACCAGAAAGACCACGTCTTAATGTGTTTAAAAGTCTGAAACATATTTATGCTCAAATTATAGACGATACTAAAGGGCATACTCTTGTTCATGCTTCTACGCTAGATCCTGAGCTTAGAAGCATTACAAAAGGAGCAAATAAGCAGTCTGCTAAATTGGTAGGAGAGTTGATTGCAAAGAGAGCTTTAGAAAAAGGCATAAAGGATGTTGTATTTGACAGGGGTGGGTATATTTATCATGGGGTAGTAAAAGAATTGGCAGACGCTGCACGACAAGCAGGATTGAATTTCTAAACAAGGAGGGAATTGAATGGCTCGAGTTGATTGGACGAAGTTGGATTTAAAAGAAAGAGTTGTTAGCATAAACCGTGTTGCAAAAGTTGTAAAGGGCGGAAGAAATTTTAGATTTAGTGTTACAGTTGTAGTAGGTGATGCAGAAAAGGGATATGTAGGAGTAGGAAGAGGTAAAGCTGCAGAAATCCCAGATGCAATTAGAAAAGCTATAGAAGATGCAAAAAAACACTTAATTAAAGTTCCAATTGTTGGAACTACTATTCCTCATGAAGTCATAGGGGAATTTGGTGCGGGAAAAGTACTATTAAAACCTGCTAAAGAAGGTACGGGTGTTATTGCGGGGGGACCTGTTCGCGCAGTGTTGGAATCTGCAGGTATAAAAGACGTTTTGACAAAATCACTCGGTTCTTCCAATGCAACTAACATGGTTTATGCGACAATGGAAGGATTAAAAAGATTGAGAACAGCTGAAGATGTGGCAAGACTACGTGGAATTCCTGTAAGCCAATTATTTGAATAAATATAAAGAGCGATTGAGGAGGTGCGAAGATGAGACTGCACGATTTAAAACCTGCTGAGGGAGCAAGACGGGAGAAAAAAAGAGTAGGAAGAGGAATAGGTTCTGGACATGGTAAAACTTCATGTAGGGGCCAAAAGGGACAAAAAGCAAGAAGTGGTGGTGGAGTGCGTCCAGGCTTTGAAGGAGGTCAAATGCCCCTTACTAGAAGAATTCCAAAAAGAGGTTTTACTAACATATTCAAAAAAGAATATGCAATTGTTAATGTTGGAACTTTAGAAGAAAGATTTGAGGAGGGAGCGGTAATTACTCCTGAAGTTTTAATAGAAAGTGGTATAATTAAAGATGTAAAGGATGGGGTTAAAATATTAGGGGACGGAGATTTAAACAAAAAATTTACTGTTAAAGCTCATAAATTTAGCCAGAGTGCCATTGAAAAAATTCAAGCCGTTGGAGGAAAGGCAGAGGTGATATAAATTGTTTCAAACCCTTGTCAATGCTTGGAAGGTTGATGATATAAGGAAAAGAATACTTTATACTGTAGTTATGTTAGTAATCTTTAGATTGGGGTCTCATATCCCCGTGCCAGGAATTGACTCAAAGGTGATTGCTAATATACTTGGCCAAGGACAATTGTTTGGATTTTTTGATATAATATCAGGTGGTGCTTTTAGTAGCTTTACCATTTTTGCGATGAGCATTACACCTTACATCAATGCATCAATTATAATGCAACTTTTAACAATAGCAATTCCCTCTCTTGAACAAATGGCAAAAGAAGGGGAAGAGGGAAGGAAGAAAATTGCTCAGTATACCAGATATTTAACAGTGGTGCTTGCCTTGATACAAGCTATAGGAATGACAATTGGGCTAAGGAAGGCAGTTATCAATCCTACATTTTTTAGCTTGACGGTCATTGTTATAACTTTGACGGCAGGTACTGCTTTTCTGATGTGGTTGGGTGAAAGAATTACGGAAAATGGAATAGGCAACGGGAGTTCATTGATAATTTTTGCTGGGATAATTTCTAGGATTCCTAACATGATATATATGACAGCTGAATATGTTCGTGCGGGTACTGCTAATATTTTTGGTGCTATTGCTTTTGTAGTTGCAGAGCTTCTAATGATAGTGTTAATAATTTTAGCCACAGAAGGCCAAAGAAGAATTCCTGTGCAATATGCAAAAAGGGTTGTTGGAAGAAAAGTTTATGGTGGGCAAAGTACTCACATTCCTATAAGAATAAACATGGCAGGGGTTATTCCTATTATATTTGCTCTTTCACTGTTACAATTTCCACAACAATTAGCTACCTTTTTTCCACGGTCGTCATTTTATAACTTTGTACAAAGGTGGCTAAGCACAAGTGGGCTAATATACAATATTTTAGATATATTATTGATAATTGGATTTACTTATTTCTACACAGCAGTAATATTTAATCCGGTAGAGATTTCAGATAACTTAAAAAAATATGGGGGGTTTATTCCTGGCATAAGACCAGGTAGACCGACTACTGAATATCTTACAAAGATATTGAACAGAGTTACTTTTGTAGGGGCGTTATTCTTGGCATTTATTGCTACAATGCCAGTAATTTTAATGAGGATAACTGGATTGCAGCTTTATTTTGGAGGTACAGCTCTTTTAATTGCAGTTGGTGTAGCGCTTGATACTATGAAACAAGTAGAAGGGCACCTTATCATGAGGAATTATCAAGGATTTTTGAAGTAATAAAGGGGGGAGAATTTATGAAAATAATACTTTTAGGACCCCCAGGGGCAGGTAAGGGAACGCAAGCTAAAAAAATTGCTAAGGAGTTTGACATTCCTCACATTTCCACGGGAGATATTTTTAGACAAAATTTAAGAGAAAATACCGACTTAGGAAAACTAGCAAAAGAATACATGGACAAAGGCTTATTGGTCCCCGATGAGGTTACAAATAAAATAGTAGAAAACAGATTAGAAAAAAATGACTGCCAAAAAGGGTTTTTATTGGATGGTTACCCTAGAAATGTTGAACAGGCTGAGGAATTAGATAGGTTTTTACAAGGCAAAGGCATTCATCTGGATTGTGTATTAAATATTGAAGTTGAGAAAGAAGCTTTAATTGAAAGAATAACAGGCAGGAGAGTATGTCCTAATTGCGGCGCGACTTATCACATAAAGACTTTTCCTCCTACAGTCGACAATGTGTGTGATAAATGTGGTGCACAACTTATACAACGTTCAGACGATAAATTAGAATCAGTTGTAAAAAGGCTAGAAGTTTATGAAAGTCAAACTAAGCCTTTGATTGAGCATTATACAAAGAAAGGCATTTTAGTGAATATAGATGGGAATAAATCAGTCGAAGAAGTATTTGAAGATATAAAAAAGGTTTTGGGAGACAGAGGCAAATGATATATATCAAATCTGAAAATGAAATTGATTTAATGAGAACAGCTGGTAAGGTAATAGCAAATCTCTTTGAAGTTTTGGAAAAGGCAATTAAGCCTGGAGTGACGACGTTAGAACTTGATAGAATTGCAGAAGAGTTTATAATAAAAAATGGTTGTAAACCTGCCTTCAAAGGGTTGTATGGCTTCCCTGCTAGTATTTGTACTTCAATAAATGAAGAAGTAGTTCATGGAATACCAAGTTTAAGAAAACTTAAAGAAGGCGATATTATAAGTATAGACCTAGGGGCTAGCTATAAAGGATACAATGCAGATGCAGCAAGGACTTTCTCCGTTGGGGAAATATCAGAGGAAGCACAAAAATTGATTGAGGTCACAAAGAATAGCTTTTTTGAGGGTATAAAGTATGCAAAAGAAGGGAATAGGCTATCTGATATTTCTCATGCAATACAGACTTATGTAGAGAGTTACGGTTTTTCCGTAGTAAGAGAATATGTAGGCCATGGCATAGGTATAAAAATGCATGAAGACCCTCAGGTTCCCAATTTTGGCCCTCCCGGTAGAGGCCCCAGATTAAAAAAAGGAATGTGTCTTGCTATAGAACCAATGGTAAATACGGGACATTATATAGTAAAGACACTAGAAAATAATTGGACAGTAGTCACCGCTGATGGTGGTTTATCTGCCCATTACGAAAATACTATTGTTATTACGGAGGGAGAACCTGAAATACTGACCATTTTATAAGAGGTGAGTTTTTTGATGGACGACTGGCAAATTGGTCAGGTAGTGCGGAGCAAAGCAGGTCGTGATAAAGGTAGAGTTTTTGTTATTGTAGGAAAATTTGATGACCAACATGTTCTTGTAGCCGATGGGGACCTTCGAACAATAGAAAAACCTAAGAAAAAAAAGTTTAAACATCTTCAGCGGTATAATGACGTAATTTGGCAGATTAAAGAAAAAATCTTAAATGGCGATAAATTAACTAATGAAGAAATTAGAAAATTTTTAGAGCCTTATAAATCCTAAGTCGATGAGGAGGGATGGATACCCTTGGCAAAGGATGATGTTATTGAAGTGGAAGGTACAGTGATAGAGGCTTTACCAAATGCCATGTTTCAAGTACAATTAGATAATGGGCATAAAGTATTAGCCCATGTATCAGGAAAATTGAGAATGAACTTTATACGAATACTTCCAGGAGACAGGGTGACGGTAGAATTGTCTCCTTATGACTTGAGTCGTGGAAGAATAGTATGGCGTGGAAAGTAATAAGGAGGTATTGAAAATGAAGGTAAGACCATCTGTAAAACCTATTTGCGAAAAATGTAAAGTTATAAAGAGAAAAGGCAAAGTTATGGTAATTTGTGAAAATCCAAAGCATAAACAAAAACAAGGCTAGGAGGTGTAAAAATGGCGAGAATAGCAGGTGTTGATTTACCAAGAGATAAACGAGTTGAGATAGCTTTGACATATATCTATGGAATTGGTCGCTCTCGCTCAAATGAAATACTTGCCAAAGCAGGTGTAAATCCGGATACAAGAGTCAAGGATTTGACAGAAGAAGAAGTTTCAAGACTTAGAGAGATAATTGATAAAGAATACAAAGTTGAAGGCGATTTAAGAAAAGAAGTTGCCATGAACATCAAAAGGTTAATGGATATAGGATGCTACAGAGGAATAAGGCATAAAAGAGGTTTACCTGTAAGGGGTCAAAGAACTAGGACCAATGCTAGAACGAGGAAAGGTCCAAGAAAAACTGTTGCTAAGAAGAAGAAGTAATTAATAAGGAGGGGAAATAATGGCTAAAAGAGTAAAAAGAACTGGCAGAAAACGCGAGAAAAAACACGTAGAAAGAGGAATAGCCCATATTCATTCTACGTTTAATAATACTATTGTGACTATAACGGATCCTGCTGGAAATACAATTTCTTGGGCGAGCGCTGGTACAATAGGTTTTAAAGGTTCAAGAAAATCAACTCCATTTGCAGCTCAAATGGCGGCAGAATCAGCTGCAAAATCTGCAATGGAGCATGGCATGAAAACTGTGGATGTATATGTAAAAGGTCCTGGTGCAGGTAGAGAAGCAGCGATAAGGGCTTTACAGGCTGCTGGACTTGAGGTAAGTTTAATAAAAGATGTAACTCCAATTCCTCACAATGGATGCAGACCACCTAAGAGGAGAAGAGTATAAGGAGGTGCGATTATGGGAAGATACTTAGGACCAAGTTGCAGATTGTGCAGAAGAGAAGGTATGAAATTATATTTAAAAGGAGATAAATGTTATACAGACAAATGTCCTGTTGTAAGAAGAGGATATGCACCAGGGCAACATGGGCAAGAAAGGAAAAAACTTACTAGCTATGGCATACAACTAAGAGAAAAACAAAAACTCAAAAGATACTATGGCCTTTTAGAGAGACAGTTTGAAAGGTTCTATGAAAAAGCAGAAAGAATGAAAGGAATTACAGGTGAAAACTTATTGCAACTTTTAGAAAGACGTCTTGACAATGTGGTATACAGATTAGGTTTTGCAGTTTCTAGGCGACAAGCGAGGCAATTGGTAAGCCATGGCCATATAGAGGTCAATGGCAAGAAAGTTGATATACCATCTTTTTTAGTAAAACCAGGGGATGTAATATCTGTGAGGGAAAAAAGCCGTTCAATGGAATTGATAAAGAACAATTTAGAAGCTGCGAGGAACGTACCTGACTGGCTAGAACTCAATAAAGATGCTTTTGAAGGTAGAGTGGTTTCATTGCCGAGAAGAGAACATATAGATCTGCCTATACAAGAGCACTTGATTGTTGAGTTGTATTCTAAGTAATGATTATAATCGGTTACCCTCATAAAACAGTTAAAAGGAGGGTTTATAGTGTTTGAAATAATTGAACCAAAAATAGAGATTGTTGAGCAGGCGGAAGATGGGACGTATGGAAAGTTTGTAGTAGAGCCTTTAGAAAGGGGTTATGGCATAACGCTTGGAAATTCTTTAAGAAGAGTACTTTTGTCCTCTCTTCCTGGTGCTGCTCCTAAATCTGTAAAGATAGATGGAGTATTACATGAATTTTCAACCCTACCAGGAGTTAAAGAGGATGTGGTAGAAATTATACTTAACCTTAAAGAAATCGCAGTTAAATTGCATTCAGACGAACCGGTGGTAGGGCGCATAGATGTAGAAGGAAAAGGAGAAGTAACAGCAGGTCATATAAAAGGTAGTGCCGATATAGAGATTTTAAACCCTGACCATCATATAGCTACTTTAAGTGACGATGGCAAACTCCATATGGAGATTGTGTTTGTTAAAGGAAAGGGTTATGTGCCTTCAGATAAAAACAAAGAACCTAACCAACCGATAGGTGTCATTCCAGTTGATTCTATTTTTACACCAGTAAAAAAAGTAAGCTACAATGTAGAAAATACTCGTGTAGGCAATGTTACAGACTATGATAAACTTACTTTGGAAGTATGGACAAATGGAACTATTACGCCTAAAGAAGCTATTAGTATGGCTTCTGACATGTTGATTAGGTACTTTCAGAAATTTATATCTTTTAGTGGCGAATACAAAAGTTCGGATATTTTTGTGGACAAACCTGACAAAAAAATCGAAAAACCTCTTGATATGACGATTGAAGAGTTAGACTTATCTGTAAGGTCCTATAATTGCTTAAAGAGAGCTGGAATAAATACAGTACAGGAGCTTACTCAAAAGACAGAAGAAGAGATGATGAAAGTTAGAAATTTAGGGAAAAAATCTTTAGAAGAGGTTAAACAAAAACTCCAAGCATTAGGACTTAGCTTAAAGAAGGCAGACGAATAAAGGAGGGTTGAAGGTGGGTTACAGAAAATTAGGTCGTCCTTCAGACCAGAGGAGAGCTATGCTTAGAAATTTAGTTACAGACTTTTTGAAATATGGCAGAATAACTACAACAGAGGCACGAGCAAAAGAAGTTCGCAGAATTTCGGAAAAAATGATAACACTTGGCAAAAGAGGCGATTTACACGCAAGAAGGCAAGCTTTAGCTTATATCTTAGATGAAAGTGTAGTAAAGAAGTTATTTGACGAAATAGCACCGAAATATAAAGACAGACAAGGTGGTTACACAAGAATTTTAAAGCTTGGGCCTCGCAGAGGAGATGGCGCACCGTTAGTAATTATTGAATTAGTGTAAGCAATCGAAGGGGTTAAGTTTGGTGCTGCAACTTAATCCCTATTTTTCATAGAAAGAGTTTAATTTAAAAAAGAAGGTGTCCCTAATGGAACACATAATAACAACACAAAATTTATCTTTTGAATATCATACAGAAGAACAAACTCGACACCTAGTTTTAAAGGATATAAATTTACAGTTTAAAAAAGGACAGTTCATAGGTATAATTGGCCATAATGGGTCAGGTAAATCAACACTTGCCAAACATTTTAATGCACTTTTAGTGCCGACAGAGGGAAAAGTGTATGTAAAGGGAATGGACACGAAAGATGCAAAGCATTTATGGGACATAAGACAGACTGCTGGGCTTGTTTTCCAAAATCCAGATAATCAAATAGTGGCGGCTATAGTTGAGGAGGATGTAGCTTTTGGCCCAGAAAATTTAGGTATATCCCCTGATGAGATAAAAGAAAGAGTTGAATATGCTCTTAAAGCGGTAGGTATGTGGGAATACAAAGATTATCCTCCCCACATGCTTTCAGGCGGCCAAAAGCAAAGAGTTGCTATTGCTGGGATAATTGCAATGAAACCGGAGTGCATAATTTTGGACGAACCAACGGCAATGCTTGACCCAATAGGAAGAAGGGAAGTAATTTCTACCATAAAAAAACTCAACAAAGAAGAGGAAATTACTGTAATACTCATAACACATTTTATGGAGGAAGTAGTAGATGCAGATAGAGTTATTGTAATGGATGATGGAAAGGTAGTGTTAGATGGTACTCCTAAAGAGGTATTTAAAGAAGTTGAGCTTTTAAAAAAGATTGGCCTCAGTGTGCCCCAAGTTACAGAGTTGGCATACCAATTGAAGAGAGAAGGCTTTGACGTCCCTCTAGACATTTTAACAGTAGAAGAAATGGTGGAATTTTTATGCCGATAAAGGTAGAAAATTTAAGTTTTGTGTATAATGAAGGTACGCCATATGCTACTGTTGCTTTAAATAATGTTACTTTTGAAATCCAAGATGAAGAGTTTGTGGGAATTATCGGGCACACAGGGTCGGGTAAATCTACGTTAATACAACATTTAAATGGGCTTTTAAAACCTACTTCAGGGAAAATATATATAAATGGAGTAGATATAACAGATAAAAAAGTTAGTTTGAAAGATGTACGAAAAGAAGTAGGGTTAGTTTTTCAATATCCTGAATATCAACTTTTTGAAGAAACTATTTTTAAAGATATAGCCTTTGGTCCTGCTAATTTGGGACTTAGCGAAGAAGAAATTGAAAAAAGAGTATATGAAGCAATGGATATTGTTGGAATCAGTAGAGAATTAGCAGATAAATCCCCTTTTGAAGTATCAGGTGGACAAAAACGTAGGATTGCGATAGCAGGAATATTGGCTATGAAACCCAAAATTTTGATACTAGATGAACCTACTGCAGGTCTTGATCCAAAAGGGAAAGAAGAGATTTTAAACAAAATTAAAGAAATTCATGATAAATATAAGATGATAACAATTTTGGTATCCCATAGCATGGAAGATATAGCTAGATTTGCAGATAAAATAATTGTAATGAACAAAGGAAGAATAGAAGTTATTGGGACTCCAAGGGAAGTATTTAGAGAAGCTGAAAAATTAGAAAAGATAGGATTAGGAGTACCACAAATAACTTCTCTCGCAAGAGAATTACAAAAAAAAGGAATAGCAATTCCAGAAGATATATTAACAATTGAAGAAGCAAAGGAATATATAATTCGTTATCTCAGGGGGATTAAAAATGTTTAGAAATATAACTATTGGTCAATATATTCCTGGTGATTCAGCAGTTCACAAATTGGATCCGAGGATTAAAATAATTATCTCTTTTATATTTATAGTGGCCATATTCTTCATAAATAAACTTTCGGGCTACCTTTTTGCAGGTTTTTATCTTTATTTGATAATAGCAATTTCAAAAATACCTTTCAATTATATTTTAAAAGGCTTAAGACCAATAATTATAATTCTTTTGTTGACAGTGAGTTTAAATATGTTTTTTACCCCTGGGGGAACGATATTATATACTTTAGGACCTTTGGAGATTACTACTAATGGGCTGCGTTTAGCTATTTTTATGGGATTAAGACTTATATTTTTGATTATCGGTACTTCACTACTTACTTTAACTACTTCTCCTATCTCTTTAACAGACGGAATAGAGCATATTTTAAAACCCTTTAGCCGAATAGGGGTACCAGCTCATGAATTAGCAATGATGATGACCATTGCTTTAAGATTTATACCTACATTAATAGAAGAAGCAGAGAAAATTATGAAAGCTCAAATAGCGAGAGGCGCTGATTTTGAAAGTGGCAATATAGTAAAAAGGGCAAAAGGACTAGTGCCTCTTTTAGTACCGCTATTTATCAGTGCTTTTAGAAGAGCTGACGAATTAGCAGTTGCCATGGAATCTCGGTGTTATAGAGGCGGGCAAAATAGAACGCGAATGAAACAGCTTAAAATCCAACCACGAGATTATGAAGCTTTAGTTGTAACTTTGACAATGGTATTACTAATTATATGGAATAGAAGCTGGACGTGGTAAAAGTGAGAAACATAATGATTGTAGTACAATATGACGGGACCAATTATCATGGTTGGCAATACCAAAAGAATGCAATAACAGTCCAGGAAGTATTGCAAAAAGCAATAAAGAAAGTAACAGGAGAAGAAGTTAATTTAATTGGGGCAAGTAGAACTGATACGGGTGTCCATGCTCTATACCAAGTAGCTAACTTTAAAACTAATACTAAAATACCTGCAGAAAAACTGCCCTACGCTCTAAACAGTGTATTACCCGACGATATAGTAATTACACAAGCAAAAGATGTTGAAGATTCTTTTCACGCCCGATATAGTGCAAAAAGGAAAAGATATAAATACCTCATTCTCAATAGGAAATTTCGAATGCCTACAATGAGAAATTATTGCTGGCATATAAGCTATCCTTTAAATGTAGAAAAAATGAAAAAAGCAGCAACTTACTTAATTGGCACTCATGATTTTTCTGCTTTTAAAGCTTCAGGAAGTAGTAAGACAAGTACAATAAGAACAGTGTATGACTTAATTATCGAAAAAAATGAAGATTTTATCAACATTGAAATAGAAGCCGATGGTTTTTTGTATAATATGGTGCGAATAATTGTAGGGACACTGTCTTATGTTGGCCTTGGCAAAATAGGGGAAAATGAAGTTTATAACATTTTAGCATCGAAAGACAGGACAAAAGCGGGCATAACTGCTCCTCCTCAAGGATTGTATTTAATAAAAATTATCTATTGACAGTTACAGTACTCTGGATTAAAATAATATTATGCGAAATTGTGCCCTGTGTTGGAAATTTACCATGGATAAGGAGGTTATATAAAAAATGAAATCATATATGGCTAAACCTAAAGATGTCGAGAGAAAATGGTTTGTTATAGATGCTGAAGGTAAAGTTCTAGGAAGGTTAGCAAGCCAAATCGCTAAAATACTAATGGGTAAGCATAAACCAACTTATACACCTCATATAGATACAGGAGATTTTGTAATAGTTTTGAATGCTGACAAAATTGTGTTGACAGGCAATAAATTAGAAGATAAATATTACAAATATTATACAGGATATCCAGGAGGATTAAAAGAGGTTCAATATAAAAAGTTAATGCAGACAAAACCTGAGTTTGTGATATACCATGCTGTAAAAGGCATGTTGCCTAAAAATAGACTTGGACGCAGAATGATTAAAAGATTGAAAGTATATAGAGGCTCTGAGCATAAACATCAAGCTCAAAAGCCCGAAAAATTAGATATAGAATGAAGGGAGGATATTATTATGGCAACAGTACAATATTACGGAACAGGAAGAAGAAAAGAAGCTGTAGCGAGAGTAAGGCTTATGCCTGGAAAGGGAAATATAGTAATTAATAATAGACCTTTGGATGAGTATTTTCCATTGGATACTTTAAAGTATACTGTTAAACAACCTTTAGTTTTAACAGAAACAATAGACAAATTTGATGTGTACGCAAAAGTATCCGGAGGAGGACTTACAGGTCAAGCAGGAGCAGTAAGACTTGGTGTTGCTCGTGCATTAGTAAAAGCTGATAGTGAGTTGAAGCCTATTTTAAAGAAAGCCGGATTCTTGACGAGAGACCCAAGAATGAAAGAAAGAAGAAAATATGGTCTTAAAAAAGCAAGAAAAGCTCCACAATTTTCAAAGAGATAAAAGAGCCTTGGGCTCTTTTTTATTATATACAAGAAAAAAGGGATAATAGTAATACAAAGAATTACTTAGTATTCTAAAGATATTAAAAGAAAAGAGCTGATATTTTAATGAAAAAGGGTAAAATAGCATTATACACTACTTG